>JALUKJ010000318.1 GCA_027056615.1 Campylobacteraceae bacterium
TATTTTTAGAGACCGTAGTCTATAGGTTTTTATTCCACTGTAGCCCTTAACGTTAAATTTTAACGCAACCGTTCAAGGATTAACTACATGAGAATTTGCTTTAAAAAAAGCTTGGAATTATATCTAATTTAGGTTTAAGGATGATAGAGATTTATGAATAAATTGGAATATTTTGTAGGGTGCGATTGCTATCGCACCATTAATTGGCATAAAGAAAAAATTTGTTTTGAAATTTGCATAATTGGTGCGATAGCAATCGCACCCTACACATCTTTCAAAAGTTTAGCAATCTGCAAAGCCCCATCTTTCTCTATCATATTTTGTAATTTTTTAGACTTCTCTCTCATATCCTCATCTAATAAAGCAACCACTTTATTAAGCTCTATCTCACTCTCACGCATAATCCAAGCCACATCTTGGTCAACTAAAAACTTAGCATTATAAAATTGATGGTCACCTGCTGCGTAGGGGTAGGGAATATAAAGGGCAGGACAAGCCATAGCAGATAGTTCCCATAGAGTAGAAGCACCCGAACGTGCAATGGCAAAGTCGGCTTGTTGCATATAATCAGATATTTTTGTAGTAAAACCAAAGACCTCTGCTTCTATGCTTAACTCTTTATAGGCTTGTTTAACCTCATCTATATTTCTTTCACCTGCTTGGTGGATAATCTTTATATTTTTCTCTTTTAGAGTTGGAGCTAGTTTAAGTGCTAGTTCATTAATAGCTTTTGCTCCTTGTGAACCACCTAAGAACATAATAGTTTTTACTTTGTCTCTAATACGAGACTTTTCAAAGTACTCTTTTTTAATAGGATAGGCTTTTATAGGGCTACTCTCTTCATAAGAGCTAATAAAGGCTTTAGCACGAGAGCGTAAAAGTCTGTTAAGAGAACCAATAGATGCATTTTGTTCATGAATAACTAGAGGAATACCTAAACTAATACCAGCAAATGAGGTAGGAGCTGCAGAGAAACCACCTACACAAAAAACTACTTTTGCATTAGATTTTTTTAAGATTTTTCTAGCTTTTATTGTTGCTTTAATAAGCATATAGATTGATTTTATTTTACCCAAAAAACCTTGGTTTACTACTCCTTGAGTAGGTAAAAAATGTACCTCTTTAAACTGTTTATCTTCTCCAAACCACTTTTGGTCTTGACCTTTTGTTGAGCCTATGTAAATAATCTCTTCATCTAAAAGCTCCTCTTTTACAGCTTTTATAATAGTGAGATGACCACCTGTTCCACCACCTGTCATAACAATTGACATTTTATCTCCTAACAACTTTTTTTGATATCATTAATACTATTCCTATGGTTAATGAAGAAGCAATAACTTGTGAACCACCATAGCTTAAGAATGGTACAGCAATTCCTTTAATAGGTGTAATTCCTGAAATACCAAAAGAGTTTATAATAAAAGAGAAAGCAATTAGAAGAGCAGCTCCAACACAGAATAGGTAGTAGATAGGGTTATTAACTCTAGCAGCAATTTTGAAAATTTTATATATAATGAAAAACATAATTAATGTAACAATAATAATAGTTATATACCCTAACTCTTCTGCAATTCCTGCAAGAATAAAGTCAGTATTGACTTCTGATAGAAAACCTAATTTATATTGACCATCCCCTAAACCTTGCCCCCAAAAACCACCATGATGAATGGCATCTAGTGAGTTTGATATTTGATAGGTCTCTAATCGGTTAGAGGAGTTATCAAGTGATAAAAACCACTCTTTAACTCTTTTGATTCTGTGTGGTTGGGTTATAATAAGAAGTACAAATCCACTAAGAGCTACTCCAAGAAGAATGGAGAAGAATCTAAAACTACTTCCTACCAATATAAAGAGAGTAATTAAGGTTAAAGATATAACAACAGTTTGTCCTAAATCTTTTTGAAAAACAGCTATAAGTAGAACACTGATAAAGAGTACCATAATATATGGAATAAAAATTTTTATCTCATCCATTAAGTTCATCTCTCCTCTTGGAAGACGAGTTCTAACTAAAGACCATGAGATAAACATTAAAAATCCAATCTTATAAAATTCAACAGGAGTAATAGAGATGGAACCTAAGTTCATCCAACGTTTTGCACCACCAATATTATGTACTACACTCTCTGGCATAAGTGGCATTATAAGTAAAATGGTTAAAAATCCAAAAAATAGACCTAGACCTATAGGCTTAAACCATTTATCTGGGTCAAGTTTACTTAGTCCAATCATCAATACAATACCTATAAAAACAGCAATACCTTGTCTAATAAAAAAGTGCATATCTGTATAGTGGAACTTAACAACAGCATAAGGAGATAGGGAGTATGACATAATTAACCCCAAAATAAGGAGTATAACAGTAGCACCAAATAGAGGTTTGTCAATCATATAGTATTCTTTTTTGTTTTAGTTTGGATATTTTATCAGAATTTTGTAAAAAAAATAGTAAAATCTTTTTGATTGTAGACATAATAAAGGTTGATATGCAAAAAGCTAGAAAAATTGATAAAGAAAATAGAATGATACGTTATCGTTCGCTTATATTATTAATCCTATTTCTTGGAATATTTATACTCTTTTTAATCTTTTCTATTACTATGGGAAAGACTATTGCATCCTCTAGGGATACTGAAAATAAAATAGTAAAATTGACAAATAAAGCTATACGAGGAAAAATTATTTCCAAAGATAATTTTATTGTTACCTATAGTGAAAAAAAGTTTCGTGCTGAGATTAATACTCGTAGTATTGACCCTAAGAAAAAAAATCTTTTTATTAAACTATTTGCTATATATTCAGGTCTTAGTGAAAGAGAGGTAGCTTCTAAATTCTTTACAAAGTCAGGTAAAAAGATACATGGACGAATTGTTTTAACTAATAATATTGATTATCGTTTAAAGAGTGATTTAAAATCTCTCTCATATAAAATGAGTAGGCTTCATATTTTTCGTCCTTTAAATCCTAAAAAAACTCATATTGTATTTGGTTTAGATATTCTTCCAGATAGTGAAACACGTTTTTTCCCACATAAACAGCTCTTAACTCCTGTAGTTGGATATGTGCATACAGAGATGAAAGATGACTATCGTAAACCTAAAGGGGTAAAAGGTTTAGAGCGAGCCTATAGTAGTTACTTGCAGTCTGAACAAGATGGTTTAGTTTATGCAAAAAAAGATGTACAGGGAACCCCTTTACTTGATGGAGAAAAGCATACAATAAAAAGAATAGATGGTATGGATTTGCATCTTAATATCCCTCTATCTTTTCAAAAAGATGTAGAGGCTGTAGTGACAAAGATGAAAAAGATGACTGCTGCACAAGAGGTAATGGCTGCTGTAATGGACTCTACCACAGGTCAACTATACGCTCTAGCCTCCTCTGAACGTTTTAACCCAAAACATATACGTCAAAGAGATGTTAATGCTCTGCATCCTAAGTTTTCAGAGTATCTATATGAACCTGGTTCTGTGATTAAACCATTTACCATGGCGATTGCACTTGACCATGATAAAGTTAGTCTTAATGAACAGATTCCTTTAGGTGGTAAACTAAAGGTTACTAATAAATATACTATTTCAGATGACGACTACTTTAAATCATTGACCCCTAAAGGGATTATTATGCACTCTTCAAATATTGGAATATCTAAAATAGCGTGGAGATTGACAGGAAGGGAACTCTATGATGGGTGGCTAAAGTTTGGACTCTCAAAGCCTTCAGGGATTGACCTTTCCAAAGAGTTAATTGGACGTATTAAATCTGCTTCTCAACTGAACCACAAAACGCATAGTGCCAATATGGCGTATGGATATGGTATGTTGGCAAACTTTATGCAACTTATTCGTGGGTATAGTGCTTTTAATAATGATGGAGTCATTGTAACTCCTAAGATTGTTGAGTATATGAGTGACCAAGATGGAAAAGCTTATGAAGTTCCTAGAGATGTTTCTAATGTACAAGCTTGTTCTGCAAGAACAGCACATAGTATTAACTATATGTTGCAAGAAACGGTCAATCGAGGAACAGGAACAGCTGCACAGTATGATGGGCTTACTGTAGGTGGGAAAACGGGTACAGCACATATCTCTGAGAGAGGTCACTATGTAGAGAAGTACCATAGTAGCTTTTATGGATTTGCCAATGATAAGTTAGGACATAAGTTTACAATTGGTGTCTTTGTAATTAAACCTAAAAAGGTCTATTTTGCTTCTCAAACAGCAGCACCAACCTTTCAAAAAATTGTAGGAGCATTGGTAAAACATCACTATTTAGTTGTCGACAAAATCTTGGCAAAAATTGATTTCTCAAGAAGAGAAACAGTTAGAGCAAGAAAACGTGCAGCTTATCTACGTAAAATTGAAGCATATAATAAAGAACATGGTATAAAGTAAAAGAAAAATATTATACAAAGGAAAAAATATGAAAACTATTATTAATAAACTTTTATTGGTTGTGTTAGGATTGTCAATAGGAGTATTTACAGCATGTGTAGGTGTTGACCCACAAGGACGAGGCTACTCTGTTGCTGTTCCTATGGGAATTATAAATACTACTTTAGCTAAGCAATTCCCTGTAAGAGAGAAGAGAACCTTAGGAACTGTCGAAATATCTGACCCTACTATACTAGGAAAACAAGGAAGTGACAAGCTTAATGTTGGTACCTCTTTTAAATTTACCAATATGTTAATTTCAAATGGGATTAGTGGTAGTTTAAAATTGGCTTCTGGTGTACGTTTTGACCCTAAAACACAGAACCTATATTTGGCAAATCCAATGGTTGAAGAGTTGAAGTTTCAAGACTTCTCTTTAGCTAAATATCTAACAAGTAGTATGCGACAATCTTTAGGTATGATTATTGCTGAAACTATTGCAAAAAAACCTATCTACAACATTAAAAAAGCAGGAGTAGTTGGGTCAAATTTTGTTCGTGGTATAGATGTAAGAAATGGTCAAGTTTATATAACTTTTGGACTCTAAGATGAACAATAAACCAAAATATACCCTCTTTAAAAATGCCTCTTATGCCTTAGATGGCTTGGTACATGCATTTAAACATGAGACCTCATTTAAGCTAGAGCTTTTAGTGGCTCTTTTTGTTTTTCCTGCCATCTACTTTTTTCCATTTGAGTTAATTTATAAGTTCGTATTGGTAATTACATATTTTTTGATTATGATTGCAGAGTTACTTAACTCTGCTGTAGAAAATGTTGTAGATTTGGTTACTAAAGATATTCACCCTTTAGCTAAGTCTGCTAAAGATATTGGAGCTACAGCTGTTTTGTTTGCAGTTATTTTACATATTTTGTGTTGGCTACTTATTGGTTTAAAATATTTATAATTAACACTGTTTTAATATCCACTCTATTTAATGCTAGCTGTGTTATGTGTATTAGTTTTATTTTGGTCTTTATTTTTAGGAGGTGGAAGTTGAAGATTTTGACTCATAAAGAGTTGGGGTGATTGTCCTTTTAGTTTTAACATTGCCAAAATTTTTGTTTTTTTCTTATTTTTATAGATTTTAAAGAGTTCTACATTTTTAGCAATTACATCTATATGGACATGTTGCTCATTTTTTAAAGGAATATTATACTCTCCACCCTCAACTCTTAAGAGAGTTTTTCCTTCTTTGTATACTAACCATACAACTTTAACTTGTGCTTCCCCATAGAGAGAGTTTCTTGTATTTTGAAGTGTTAGTCTATGAAACTTTTCATCTCTATTAATGCTAATGTTATTATCTGCTTTTAGAATATCCATAAAGAGTGTTCTACTACCTTTTAGACTCTTTGTAGATTTTTGTAAATATTCAAAAAGGTGAAGATTGGAGTTTCTAAGAATCTCTGAACTTTTATAGAGTGCCATTAGTACTAAAGAGAGTAGGGTAATGGAGATAAGTACTTCAATAAGTGTAAACCCTTTTTTATTACTCATCATCTAATCTTCCATAATCCCAATACGAATAGCCTCTTCATAAGAGGTATCTCCTGCAATAAGCATATCTTTGAGTCGGTCTGCAATGGTTCTCATACCATGCTTTTTCATCTCAAGGCGAATTTGGTGGTCATTGAGTCCATCTTTCATCATCTCTTTGACATGGTCATTCATAACAAAAAGTTCACCAACGGCTTGTCTACCTTTATAGCCTGTAAAGTCACACTCTCTACATCCATTTGCTTTAAAATAGATTTTCTCAGGTAGTTCTAACTCTTGTAGAATTGTAGGTGCTAAAGGAGTTGGAGATTTACACTCTGTACATAGTTTACGAGTTAATCTTTGTGCTAAAACACCAAGTAGAGTAGATGTAAGTAGGAAATCTTCAATTCCCATATCTAAAAGCCGTGAAATAGCAGAGGTAGCATCATTTGTGTGTAGGGTAGAGAGCATAAGGTGACCTGTAAGTGCAGAACGAAGAGCAATATCGGCTGTTTCAGCATCACGAATCTCTCCAACCATAATAATATCTGGGTCTTGTCTTAAAATAGAACGTAGTCCTGCTGCAAAGGTGAGTCCAACTTTGGTGTTAACTTGAATTTGGTTAACATTTTCAGCATTGTACTCTACAGGGTCTTCAACGGTAATAATATTTTTATCTGGAGTTGCAATGTGTTGTAGACAAGCATGTAGTGTTGTTGATTTACCAGAACCAGTAGGACCAGTTACAAGTATCATCCCATGAGGATGAGTAAGAAGTCTGTTTAGATTTTGAGTAATATCATCAGAGAAACCAAGTGTCTTAAGTGTTGGAATACTCTCAGAGGTCATCAATAGCCTCATAACAACCCGTTCACCATGATAGGTTGGAAGTACTGAAACCCTAATATCTAAACTATTTCCAGAGATACTTACTTGTGTACGTCCATCTTGTGGAATTCTCTTTTCTGAAATATCAAGATTTGAGATAACTTTAATACGAGAAATAACTAAACTTGTAATATTTTTATCAATATCTAAGTGTTTTTTTAATGCACCATTTATACGAAGACGAACTTCACCCTTTTTTTCTAAAGTTTCAATGTGAATATCTGAAGCTCCTTTTTTAATGGCTTGGAAAAATAGTGAGTTAACCAACTTAACAACAGGAGCAGATTCTTCATTAGAGAGTAGGTCTTGTGAGTTACGAATAAAGTCAAGAAGGTCAGATTCAACTTCAATAATATCATCTGAAGTAGTATCTACATGTTCAAAATCTGAACCTGTTTGAATCTCTTTAAACTTATGATTTAAACGTTCAAAACTTCCTTCATCTACTTCAACAATAGGGTAATCAATATTGAGTTTAGAATAGTGATTAAGTGCCATTGCTAAACTCTCTTTTTGGACAATAGCACAAGGTTTAGCTTGAACTAGGGCAAAAAGTAGATGCTGTTTCATAGCAAGTTTATTGTCAATCTCTTCACTCCAAAAAGGTTCTAAATCAACATGTTCTAACTTTGCTAATTGTACCATAATTAGTACCCCTCTTGATTTGTTGGGACAGGCTCATATACAGCCTCCTCAATATCAGAGTTAATACGATTGGAGTTGACAGCATCTCCTTGGTCAACACTATCCATAATTGATTCACTTTGAATATAGTCACTATCTTGGTTATAACTTGGTTGAGGTGTTCTTACTGTTTGTGGTGTATATTGTACTGTTGGTTCATTGTACGTTTTTGAAGATGGTAGAGTTAAAGTTGCAGGTACAGCACTAGTTCCTTGTAAATTGGTATTTCTTCTAGTATTACTTGAAAAAGTCTCATGACCTTTTTTTTGCCGTTTACCACTCTTCTCCTCTAACTGTGCCATAATAATCTTATCATATTGTTGTTGTACTGATTCTAGCTCTGCTAAACGAACACGCAGTGTTGAAAGGTCAGAACTCTTTTTAATAATATATGGTGTAATGTATATAACAACATTGACCTTACTATTTGAATTTCCAGTTGACCTAAAGAGTCGTCCAATAATTGGAATATCACCTAAAATAGGTACTTTAGTAACTGAATTACCATCGGCACTTTTAATAAGTCCTCCTAAGATAATAGTCTCAGCATGATTAACAATGGCATTTGTCTTTACAGACCTTTTTGTTGTTGTTGGTCTATCAGCAGAAGTTCCTGAACCAGGTAAAATATCTTCAATAGTTGTCTCAATCTCTAATGAGA
>JALUKJ010000319.1 GCA_027056615.1 Campylobacteraceae bacterium
TATTTGTTATTCAAAAATTTTTAAAAAACTGATATTTATCATTTTACAAGCTTTGTAACTTAAGTAACTTTGTATTATATTAAAAGACTTATTTATCTTTTATTAATATTAATTTAAACTAATTTTCTGTATAAAAACAAATGAACTTTTTAAAAGCACTATTAAAATTAAATAACTATATAAAATGGAATCAATCATCTAAATATCTACTATTTGAAAATCAAATGATACTCTCATACGCACTACTTAAAGAGCAAGGACACTGTAATTTAAACTATCTTCTTAAAACATCTAAGCAGAAGTACTTAATCCGAAAATTCAAATACAATAATAAGAGAGAGACAGAATTTAAGATTCAAAATATGGCATACAGAAAGGGACTTTCCCCTAAAGCCCTTATTTTGGATAGACCAAATAACTTAATGATTTGTGAGTTTATAGAGGGAGTTCATCGTCATAAGTTAAAACAACAGGAGCTTAAGCAACTAGCACTAAGATTAAAAAAATTACACTCAATAAAAATTCAACAGCAACCAAATACCCTAAAGAGAAATTTTAAATTTAAACACAAAAAGGTATATAAAGCTTTTAAAATTATTGACTCTTTTAAACCTGAATATGTACTTGGTCATAATGATTTACACCCTAAAAATATTATATTTGAAAAAAAGATAAAGTTTATAGATTGGGAGTATGCAGGAAAGAGCGATAGATATTTTGATTTAGTCGCAATTATTATTGAATTTAAACTCAATAAAAAAGATGAAGTAACTTTTTTACGCACCTATTTTACAAAAAAAAGTATTAATTATAAGAAATTAAAAGCTTTTAAAATAGTCTATAAAGCACTGTGGAGAGAGTGGTTTGGTAAATTTGAGCGTGGGCAAATAAGTACTATTTAAAATTATAAATAAGATAATTTTTCTCTTAAATATCATATTTTTAAGTAATATATAATTTTTTATCATGTATAAATTGAATTCATCTCTCGGGGTGCTGATGTCAATTGGTGGCAAAAGCTGAGAATAACCCGTGGAACTTGAACTGGATAACCCCAGCGTAAGGAAGAGAAGCGTAAATAGCTATATTTAATATCCTGTTTATCTACCCTTCTCCTCCTAAATAATACAATTTTAGGATTTACTAATGACAAAAAATTATAAAGATACACTAACCACTTCAAATGAGCTTTTAACAAGAGAGCCATTTCCTGCTTCTCAAAAAGTCTATTTAAAAGGTGAGATTCATAAAGATATTCGTGTACCTGTAAGAGAGATTACCCTATCTAATGATACAAAACTTAGAGTTTATGATACTTCTGGACCTTATACAGACCCAACAGTTGAGATTGACGTAGGAGAGGGAATCCCTGCCATTAGAAAAGAGTGGATTAAAGCTCGTGGTGATATAGAGGAGTATAAAGGGCGAATTATGGAGCCTGAAGATAATGGTTATGCTACAGATGAGCAACTTGACTTTGTAACAGCAGGAGCTAAAGGGCTTGTTAGAACCCCTCTTAGAGCTAAAAAAGGTAAAAATGTCTCTCAATTATGGTATGCACGTCAAGGAATTATTACACCTGAAATGGAATTTATTGCTCTGCGTGAAAATCAAGATGCATCAATGAGAGAAGAGTACCTTTCAAATGAAGAGCGAGAAGAACGTCTTAAGGGTGAAAGTTTTGGAGCAAATCTTCCAGAGCAGATTACACCTGAGTTTGTAAGAAAAGAGGTTGCTGAGGGTCGTGCTGTTATTCCTTGTAACATTAACCACCCAGAGGTTGAGCCTATGATTATTGGTCGTAACTTTTTGGTTAAAGTTAATGCAAATATTGGTAACTCGGCGACTACTTCAAGTATTGCAGAAGAGGTTGAAAAGATGGTATGGTCTACTCGTTGGGGTGGAGATACTGTTATGGATTTAAGTACAGGTAAAAACATTCACACTACACGTGACTGGATTTTACGTAACTCTCCTGTACCTATTGGAACTGTGCCAATCTATCAAGCTCTTGAAAAGGTAAATGGAGTTGCAGAAGACCTTACATGGGAAGTATTCCGAGATACACTTATTGAACAAGCTGAACAAGGGGTAGACTACTTTACTATTCATGCAGGATTGCTTCTACACCATGTTCCAATGACAGCTAAACGTGTAACTGGAATTGTAAGTAGAGGTGGTTCTATTATGGCAAAATGGATGATTCACCACCATAAAGAGAACTTCTTAAACACACACTTTGAAGATATTTGTGAGATTATGAAAGCTTATGATGTTACCTTCTCTTTAGGTGATGGTTTACGCCCAGGTTCAGGTGCAGATGCAAACGATGAGGCACAATTTGGAGAGCTTGAAGAGTTAGGACGTTTAACACAAATTGCATGGAAACATGATGTTCAAACCATTATCGAAGGTCCAGGTCACGTGCCAATGCACATGATTAAAGAGAACATGGACAAACAACTAGAAGTCTGTCATGAAGCTCCATTCTATACACTTGGACCCTTAACTACAGATATTGCTCCAGGTTATGACCACTTTACATCTGGAATTGGTGCAGCGATGATTGGTTGGTACGGATGTGCAATGCTATGTTACGTAACACCAAAAGAGCATTTGGGTCTTCCAGATAGAGAAGATGTTAAAGAGGGACTAATTACCTATAAAATCGCAGCTCACGCTGCTGACGTTGCTAAAGGTCACCCAGGAGCTAGAGCAAGAGATGATGCAATGAGTTTAGCACGTTTCGAGTTTAGATGGGTTGACCAGTTTAACATTGGTCTTGACCCAGAACGTGCTAGAGAGTATCATGATGAGACCATGCCAATGGAAGCTGCTAAAGTAGCACATTTTTGTTCAATGTGTGGACCAAAATTTTGTTCTATGAAAATCTCTGCTGATGTAAGAGAGTATGCAAATGAATTAGAGATTCAAGCAGGAATGGATGAGATGTCTGAAAAATTTAAAGAGATGGGAAGCGAAGTCTACGTAGAGGTAGATAAATTAGAAAAGGTTTAAACCTTTTCTCGTTCCCAACGTCCTCGTCAATGCCAATGAATTAAGGAATAAATATTCAAAAACTGTAGGTTCGATTTCATCGAACGGATTGTTTTATGGGCTTCAATTTTTTGTTCGATAAAATCGAACCTACAGGATTTGAGCTTAATTCAATGGCATTGACCGAGATGGTGGGAACGAGTAAAAAACAGGAATAAAAAAGGGAAAAAATGAATATAGCAATCGTAGGAGCAGGATTAGTAGGACGTGTCTTAGCCCTAAACCTCCTAAAAGAGGGACACACCCTAACCCTATTTGACAAAGAGAGCAAAGAGGGAGTCACAGCAGCAGGATTTACAGCAGCAGGAATGTTAGCTCCTTTTGCAGAACTTGAAACAGCAGAATCAGAGATTTTTGAGTATGGAAAACGCTCCATTGAGTTATGGAACAATTTAATGAAAGAGGTTGGTGTTTATGATGGTTTTAAACAGTTAGGAACCATCATTACTGCCCATCCACAAGATGTTAGTGAACTTGACCATTTTATTGGAACACTAAAAAGCAAAGTAGAAGAGGCAAAAGATATAGAGCAGATAGATAGCCAAGCCTTAGCCAAGCTAGAACCTGACCTTGCCCAACATCAACACTCATTTTACCTAAAAGATGAGGGGCATGTAGACTCTCAACGCTTTATGGCATTTTCTACTAACTACTTTGATACACAGCCTAATTTAACATGGAGAGAGTTTACCGAAGTAGAGAAGTTAGAGCCTAAAACTATCTATATTGATGGTAAAACAGAGAGCTTTGATTGGGTATTTGATTCTCGTGGTTTGGGTGCAAAAGAGCATTTTAAAGATTTAAGAGGTGTTCGAGGTGAAGTAATTTGGGTTGAGTCTAAAGAGATAGATATTAAACGCCCTACTCGACTACTTCACCCACGTTATAAAATCTATATTGTACCTCGTGGTAATGGGTGTGAGGGGATAGATTTGGAGTATTGTAAAGATTGTAAAATTGCCCAGACTGCAAACTCTAAACGTTATATTATAGGTGCAAGTGAGATTGAGAGTGAAGATATGTCACCTATTTCGGTACGTTCAAGCCTAGAGTTACTATCTGCACTATTTACAGTTCACCCAACCTTTGGAGAGGCTCGTGTAGTTAATACTGAAACAAATTGTCGCCCTGCTTTTAAAGATAATCTTCCTAGAATAGAGAATGAAGAGGGATTGACACGTATTAATGGACTTTATAGACATGGGTATCTGTTAGCTCCTGCTGTGGTTGAAAGAGCTTTAAATGATGGGATTTATAATCAATGATTTATGGTGTTTACTCTCGTTCCCACCGAGACGGCAATGCCAATAAATTAAGGAATAAATATTCAAAAACTGTAGGTTCGATTTCATCGAACAGATTATTTTATGGGCTTCAATTTTTTATTCGATAAAATCGAACCTACAGGATTTGGGCTTAAATTCAATGGTATTGACCGAGACGGCAATGCCAATGAATTAAGGAATAAATATTCAAAAACTGTAGGTTCGATTTCATCGAACGGATTGTTTTATGGGCTTCAATTTTTTGTTCGATAAAATCGAACCTACAGGATTTGGGCTTAATTCAATGGCATTGACCGAGACGGTGGGAACGAGCAATTGCTAATAGGAGGAGACAAACATGATAAAAGTTTCAATAAACGGTGAAATAAAAGAGCTAGAAGAGAATCTAAATGTAAAACAACTAATAGAAGCTCTAAACTACAAAACAAAAGGCTTTGCAATAGCCATAAACACAACATTTGTACCTATTGCAAAATATGAAAATACCATTATAAACGATGGTGATACCATAGATATATTAGCACCAGTTCAAGGAGGATAAGATGAACAACGAAACATGGGAAATAGGTGGAAAAAAATTAAAGAGTAGAATGCTTATAGGTTCAGCACTCTATCCAAACCCTGCCAATATGGAAGAGGCAATCAAAGAGAGTGAAGCACAGATTGTAACTGTAGCTCTTCGCCGTCAATCAGCAGGAGAAGGTGGAGGTAATAACTTTTGGGACATTATTAAAGAGCTTAATATTAACGTTCTTCCAAATACAGCAGGGTGTCACTCAGCAAAAGAGGCAATTACCACAGCACAAATGGCAAGAGAGGTCTTTGGAACAAATTGGATAAAACTAGAAGTCATAGGTGACCAATATAATTTACAACCTGACCCTTTTGAAACACTTAAAGCTTCTGAAATACTTATAAAAGAGGGATTTGAGGTTTTTCCATACACTACCGATGACTTAGTAGTAGCAAAACGTTTAGCCAATGTAGGATGTAAGATTTTAATGCCGTGGGGTTCACCAATTGGTTCAGGTCAAGGACTTATGAATCCAAGCAATCTAAAAGCAATCCGTAAACAGTTTCCAGAACTAAAACTAATAGTAGATGCAGGAATAGGAAAACCAAGCGATGCAGTAGAAGCAATGCAATTAGGTTATGATGGAATCTTGCTAAACTCTGCTATTGCCCTAGCTCAAGACCCTGTAAAGATGGCAAAAGCATTTAAATATGCTACTATTGCAGGACGTTTAGGCTATGAAGCTGGAACAATGCAAAAACGAGAGTTTGCTAGTCCATCTACTCCTACGGTTGGGACTCCTTTTTGGCATCAATTTTCTTAAGATGGTGGTGTTGTTAATCACAACACCTAACTATAACGTAAAGCCTCATACTCCTTAGGAATCAAATAATCCTCACTCTTAATAGGTTCAGAAAAAAACCCCTTTTCAAATCCAAGTTCATAGAGTTTATCTAACGCTTTTAGTTGTAACTCACTAAGCTCTACAGATTCATCAGAGGCATACATATCAAGATATTTTGTTAACATCTTATCTGATATTCGTACTAACTTCTCCTCTTCAAGCTTTTTACATAGCTCCTCTTTTTTCTCATTGGCAACTTTAACCCCATCTATAAGTATATTTTCAATATCAATGGCACGATTTAGAGGTAAAGAACGACGAATTGCCATACCACCTAAAGGAAGAGGAAGACCCTCTCCTGCTAGTTCTACCCAAATATCCCATATCTCTTTTTCAACTTCTAAAGAGTCATCAAAATCTAAAATAGACTCATGAATAAGCACTCCTGCATCTACCTTACCACTCACTACTGCCTCTTCAATCTCTAAAAAGTCCATATATATAGGTCGTGCTTGTGGGTAGTAGAGTCTAAAGAGCATTGCATTTGTGGTATATTTTCCTGAAAGGGCTACTTTGAAGTTTCTTTTGAGCTTTTTATCTTTTCGTTTTATCAATTTTGGGCCATAACCATTACCAAAGCTAACAGCAGTTCGTAAAAGTGCATAATCATCTTTAATTAATGGATACATTCCAAAACTAATGGCACTTACATCATAAGTCCCTTTTAGGGCTTCTACATTAAGTGTTTCAATATCTAAACCAATATTGCTAAACTCATAATCTTTAGTATCAACCCAACCAAACTTAATGGCAAAGTACATAAAAATATCATCAGCATCTGGGGAGTGGGCTAGTTCTATATGTTTCATTTAAAAACCTATTCTATTTATTTTTATGTATTTTATCCAATTTTTAATATACCTGAGTTAGTAGGTGTTTTGTAAAGTTACTCTTATTATGGTTAGTGTACTATACTTTTAACCTGAGTTAGACGGAATAGCATATCCAAGGAGTAAACATGCAAGAGAACATAGAGTATGAACGAAAATTCTTTCAACAAAAAGAGCAGATTCATCAAACAGAACTTAAAGCTTTAAGACGACAAATTTTTGTTAGTAACTTAAAGGCTTGGATTGTTGGGATTATTTTATTAGTTGAGATTATCCTTATTGTAAGTTTTTTTAAAGAATCAGGCGTATTAGATGAGGATAATTTAGGAGACAATCAAATAGCCATTATTCGTTATAATAAAGAGGTAACCGAAGAGTTTACCACTACAGTTATGGAAAAAATGGATGAGATTCGTGATGATGATAGCTTTAAATCAGTACTCTTTATTATGGGTTCTCCAGGAGGTTCACCAACAGCTAGTGAGGAGCTTTCAGAGTATCTAAAGGATTTTCAAAAAGACAAAAACATTACTATGTATGTAGATTCAATCGCTGCTAGTGGTGGTTACTATATTGCTTCTGCTATTAAACCTTTGATTGCCAATAAAAATGCTATTGTTGGTTCTATTGGAGTAATTATGCCTCATTACAATTTGGGTGAATTAGCAAAAAAAGTAGGTGTAGAAGAGGACTTTATGGCAGCTGGAGAGTTTAAAAAACCTATCTCTTTCTTTGCAAAGATTGATAATAAAAACAAAAGATATATGACAGAACATCTACTTAAACCAACTTATGAGAATTTTGTAGCATCTGTAGCTAAAAATCGAGGTTTGACTAAAGAGCAGGTTTTAAAAGTAGCTGATGGAAAGATATATGTTGCTAATGTTCCTGAGATAAAAGGAGTTTTAGTTGATAAAATCTCTTCACTCTATAAAGTGAAAAAGATGATACGACAAAATTATGGTAATAAGGTAAATTTTATTAATATAGATTTAGATAAAGAGTCATCATTTTTACCTAAAGTAAAAGTAGATGTTGATTTGAAGACTGCTCTTTCTAACTTTAAAATGGAGTAAAAAATATTAAAGTGAACCAACTCTTTTAAGATATTTTAAAATATCATCTTGCATATTTGGAGATAAGGAGTGCTTTTTAGCTAAAGATTGAAAAAATTTATAATCTAACGTTGAATAAGTACTCTGTTCAATCTCATCTCTTAATGCTATCCAATTTTTTTTCCAAAGAGAGTTTGCCTCTTGGGTTTTCTCTAAATAGTTATATATTTCACCATCTATTGACTCATTACTTTTTTTATCAAAACTGTGATAGACATCTATAATATTTATAGACTTTGTATAAGTTTTAAAAAAGGTCATCTTCTCTTCAATATTATTTTTATCACTATTTTCAATAATTATAAATATCTTACTTTTACTATAGAGTTCTGATAATAACTCTAAAATAGGAGGATTTAAACAACACTCTGTCTCTTTTAAAATTAAAATAATATATTTTAACTCTTGAGA
>JALUKJ010000320.1 GCA_027056615.1 Campylobacteraceae bacterium
TTTTTGGTGTAATTTTCTCTTCTATTTTAGTGGGGTCTATATTGTAGGTTTTTTCATCTATATCTACAAAGACTGGTTTTGCTCCTAAAAAGGCTATGGTCTCGGCTGTAGCTATAAAGGTAAAAGGAGTGGTAATAATCTCATCGTTAGGTTTAATATCTAGTGCCATCATGGCTAAAAGTAAAGCATCTGTACCACTGCTACATGTTATGGCATGTTTTGTACCTGTAAAGGTTTGTAGGTTCTCTTCTAAATCTTTTACTTCATTTCCCATAATGTAGTTGGATTTGTTAAGCACACCATGAATGGCTTGGTCTATCTCCTCTTTGTAGAGTTGATACTGATATTGTAGTTTTGCAAAATCTATTTTCACTTTTTTAGTACCTCTAAATTGTTATCTTTTAATCTGTATGTAGCAAACTCATCATAAGCAATATTATCTATAAAGTTTAGAGTATTACCACTAATCCCAACCCAACCTATCTGCTTTGCAGGAACACCAACCATTAAAGCATAAGGTTTTACATCTCTGTTTACCACTGCCCCACTTCCTATAAGTGCATACTCTCCAATGGTTACACCACAAACAACAGTAGCATTAGCACCAATAGAGCAACCTTTTTTAAGAAGTGTCTTTTTAAACTCATCTTTTCGTTGAATAAATGCTCGTGGGTTAATAACATTGGTAAAGACCATAGATGGACCCAAAAAGACATCATCTTCAACCTCTACACCTTCATAGACCGAGACATTGTTTTGAACCTTTACACCATCGCCTATCTTAACATTTCCACCAACCACGCAGTTTTGTCCAAAGGAGCAGTTCTTCCCAATATTTGTTCGAGATAAAACATGAGAGAAGTGCCAAATTTTTGTACCCTCTCCTATGTTTACATTGTCATCAACTATGGCTGTTTCATGTGCAAAATAACCCATTTCTAGTCAATAACTTTCTTACAAAATGGATGGTAGTTACCCTTTAATCCAATAGCATCCAAATTACGAATCGTAGAGACCGTTGAAATAGAACCATAAGCTTCATCTAATCCAAATCCATTTCCTTTTAAAATCTCTTCATAACTTCTTGTATGTAGGTTTGTAAATCCACCTGAGAACTCTATCTCATCACCATCTACGGTAATGCTTCTGTAGGTTCTTTGACCAGCATCTCTTATCTCTTGAGGTATATAGTCATAATTAACACTTAAAAACCAGCGAACATTGGCATTTTTAAGTTTAAATGAACCTGCATTACAATCTGGAGTTTTTACATGAACAACATTCTCTTCTACTTCTCCAAATATCCATGTAAGCATATCGTAAAAGTGTACCCCAATATTTGAAGCAATTCCTCCTGATTTGGCTTGGTCACCTTTCCATGAGATGAAGTACCATTTCCCTCGACTGGTTAAATAGGTTAAATCAATATCATAAATTTTATTTGGGTTCTCTTCTAACTCTTTGGCTACTTTTTCTTTAAGTGCTATAATTGATGGGTGTAGTCTAAGTTGTAAGATATTATAAACTTTTTGACCTGTCTCTTGCTCAATTATTTTTAATTGGTCAATATTCCAAGGGTTAAGAACCAAAGGCTTTTCACAAATAACATCTGCTCCTGATTTAAGACCAAATCTAATATGTGAATCATGCAAATAATTAGGAGAACAGATTGAGACATAATCTATTTTTTTTCCTGTATCTCTACGCCACTTATCGACAAATCTATCAAATCGTTCAAACTCTGTAAAAAAGTCTGCTTGTGGGAAGTTAGAATCCATAATACCTATACCATCGTAAGGGTCAAGTGCTGCTACAAGGTCATTTCCTGTCTCTTTGATTGCTTTCATGTGTCGTGGGGCTATGTAGCCAGAGGCTCCAATTAGTGCAAAATTCTTTTTGTCCATTATAAATTTTATCCTTTATTTAAATCATAAAAATCATTTTATCAAATAAATAAATATAATGAGATGAAAAACATTAATTAATCTACAATATTTAAGTTTATCACTATCTTTTTATTTTATAATAACAAAAATTAAAATTGTTTAAAAATATTATTTTTAATTTGAATATATTTAATAATATTTTTAATTCATATTTTAAAATAGATAAAGAGGTGTGAAACTATGACTTATGAAGAGACTAATGATAATGCAGGTATTGATATTCACAAATTACTTAAACCATTTTATAAAAATATAAAAAGTATTATCTTAATTACTCTGTTTATAGTTTTTGCCTCGATAGTCTATGCCTATTTTTTAAAAAATATATATACAAGCAGTGTTAAGCTTACTGTTCTTAATAATGAAACAAAACAAGTTAGGTCTATTCTTCCAAATAAAGCTACTAACCAAACTGACACTAAAGGAAAATTAGAAACAATAAGTTTAATCTTACAAACACAAGAGTTTATAAATTCAGTCATAAAAAAGCTAGATATATCACAAAGATACTACAT
>JALUKJ010000321.1 GCA_027056615.1 Campylobacteraceae bacterium
ATTGGCATTGGACTAAAGTATCCGATTCCTAAAAAAAGTGTAAACTACTTTTCGGTAGATATGAAGGATGCCTTATTATTTTCTTTTTAACTACAAAAAATAAATTTTTCCTAGTTCCACAACTCCAGTTGTGGAACACTCATGGGAGTAAGAAAAAGATAATAAAATCATTTCATTAAATTTGGGTTTACTTAGCGTGAACGGTACTAGAGCTTCGTCACAAGCTAAAAGTTAGTAGCCATACTACTGTTTTTATAGTCATACTATCTTCTCTTGCCCCAACCTATAGAGTGCAAAGTCATACTTTATTGGGTCATTTTTATCAAAAGTTTTTAAAGTCTCTGTCAAATCTAATACAGCTTTCATATCATAAGTTTTTCGTTGAAGAAGTCCAAGTTTTTGTGAGACTTTAAAGGTGTGTGTGTCTAAAGGCATTAACAAATCTTTTTTATCTATCTTTGACCACAAACCCATATCTAGTTCATTTTTTCTTACCATCCAACGTAGATACATCAAATAACGCTTGTAGGTTCCTGCTCCTGCTATTTTTTTAGGTACAGAACCTACTAAAAATTTATATCCCCTACTATCATAAGGGTATACCCCTTTTAAATGCTCTATAAAGTTCCATAATCCATCTAAGATATTATTCTCTTTTTTATAACCATCATAAAAGATATTTTCTATACTATCAACCTCTTTTAGACGTTTTAGAGCAATAAAAAGGGTAGAGATATCTTTGGCATTTTGAAAACGGTAGTAGTGTTTAGATAGTTCTTTTTTAATTGTCTCATCAGAGGCTTCAAGTAGAGAGAACTCTAAAGAGTCTAAAAATTTAATAATCGCTTTTACATTACCGTAAGCAAACAAAGCACAGATAAGCGAAATTGTCTCATCATTATATCTTTTAGCTACCAATAAAGGGTCTGGTTTCTCTTTAGTTATCTCATTTGAAACATCTCTTTTTTTCACCTCTTGTTCTAAAATCTTTTTAATATTCTTCAAGTATAGCTTCTTCCTTTAATTCAATATTTCTAAAATTTGGTATGCCAACTATAACAAAACTATCATTAGAGTTATTAATTGCTACGCAAATGTTTTCTCCTAACTCTCTTTGAAGTGCCATTACTTCACCTTTTGAGTAACCTTCAACATAGGTGATTTTTTCATCACAACCATCACAAAAGCGTCCACCTATCTCCTCTTTCATATCTTCCCACTTTTTATCTCGTGGACAAGTTATACCAATATCATCACTTGTAAAAAGCTTTTTTTCCTGTTTCATCTCTGCTTCCTTTTAAAAAAGTATATAAGATACTATAACATTTTTAAATTATATATAACTAAAAAAAATTGATTAATTACTATTTTTTACATTTTTTTACTAAAATTTTACTCTATGCTAATTTTAACCTAAAAAACTATACCATTACTCCAAAATTAAAAAAGGTACAATAAAATGGATTTAAGATTCCAACGCTGTAAACTACTCTTTGGAGAAGAAGATTTCCAAAAACTACAGAATGCAAAAATATTAATTTTGGGTGTAGGAGGAGTTGGCTCTTATGCTCTTGACTGCCTTTTTCGTACAGGAGTTAAAGATATAACCATAGTTGACTACGATGTTTATGATGAAACAAATCAAAATCGTCAAATTGGCTCAGAGGCTATAGGTGAGTATAAAGTTGATAGACTAAAAAAACTATATCCAACAATTACAACTATTAACCAGAGAATGGACATGGCATGGGTAAAAAATTTTGATTTTGACCCTTACGATTTAATACTTGACTGTGCCGATACAACAAAAGTTAAAATTGAGATTGCTAAGAAGTGTTATAAAAAGCTTATTATGTCTTTTGGTTCAGCCAAACGTTATGATACCTCTAAAATAGAGGTCTCTAGCATTTGGAAAAGTCATGGTGATGCTTTAGGACGAAAAATAAGAAATGAGTTAAAAAAAGCAAAGTTTGATAGAAATTTTACAGTTGTATTCTCTCCCGAAGAAGACAAGTGTAAAGAGAAAGGCTCTTGTGTGGCTGTTACAGGAGCAACAGGCTTAACTGTTTGCTCTGAAGCTATTAAGAGAATATTAAAATAGGAAAATTATCTATAAACCTCTACATGTTTCTTTCTAGAAAAGTAGACATCATTTTGGCTTAAAGTTAATCCATCATGATTTAAAGCAGAAGAGACCAAATCTTTTTGAAAGGTAGACATCTCTTTATGAGCATAAAAATCCTCTAATGGCATCCAAAATGCTTTTTCTATCTCATGGGTATCAATAATATTTATTTCACTACTTAACGCCTCTAATTGAAATACTATATACATATTGGACTTATTGAACCTATAGGGGTGAGAGTTTAGAACTGAAACCATTTTAATAAGTTTAGCTTTAATTCCTGTTTCTTCCCAAACCTCTCTAACAACACCATCTTCTAGGCTTTGTGCCTCTTCTAACATACCACCAGGGAGTTTATAGATAGAGTGAGATGTATGTATTCGGTCTTGTACTAAAAGAATCTCATTAGTTTTATTAATAACTACTGCACCAACACCAATGGTATGTGTAGGAGGAACAGGAATATAAGCCTCTTTTTTAACGCTATAGGTTAATGTTATTCGTGTTGCTTCACAGTTATGAAACTTAAAACCTAAAGAGAGAGCAAAAGAGAGATGTTCATGTTGATTAGTAGTTAAATCTAACCACAACAGAGAGATATTATCTTTTTGAGCCTCTTGAAGTAAATTTTGAATAGATATTTTGAAATTAGATAGAGAAGTGTTAGCAACACTATCTATAATTAGACCATTATAGAGGTCTTTTTTAGCACTTAACATCTTATTAGAACTTATTAAGCATAATAAGTAGTCCAACTACCCATAAGATGAGTGGACTAAGAATAGTTAAAGCTAACTTGATATTCTTTTTACTCTTTGCTGCTAAAAGTGTTAAGATAAACAATCCAATTACCGATGGAATAACCCAAGCAGGAAGAGGTATTGGCGCTCCAGCTGCGTATGAGTGGAGACCTGAGAGGTAGTAGTTTACCCCAAAGTAGGTCATAAGTACTGCTGAATAACCCCAAAGTGAAGCCACGTTAAAGGCAAATGGGTTGTTGAATTTTGGAATAAAACGCAAATGAAGAATAGTTGCATAAATCAAAATGGTTACAGCAGCCCATGTCTCTTTTGAATCCCAACCCCAGTAGCGACCCCAAGACTCATTTGCCCAGACTCCACCAAGGAAGTTTCCAATAGTTAAGAGGAAAAGCCCTACAATTAAACTCATCTCTGCAATATTGGTTAACTCTTTAATTGCACGGTCAATATTTTTATTTTCACCACGTTTCATAATAAATAGAATCAATACAAGTAGAGAGAGCATTGAACCAAGCCCTAAAAAACCATCACCTGAAATAATTGTTGCAACGTGAATCATAAGCCAATACGATTTAAGTACAGGTACTAAATTGGTAATCTCTGGGTTAACAAAGTTCATGTGTGCTACACCCATAGTAATACCTGCAAGAAGCCCTGTAGCCCCCAAAGTAAATGGTGATTTTCTAGCAAAAATAAGCCCTGCTACCATGGTCGCAGCAGCAATAAAGACAATGGACTCATAAGCATTTGACCAAGGGGCGTGTCCTCCAATATACCAACGCATTGCCATACTTCCAATGTGAATTATAAATCCAATAATAAGCAGTACCCATGCCACACTATTAATATATTTAAGTGAACGATTTGGTTTAACAACATTTACAAATGATGCAAGAAGTAAAATAAGTCCTACTAATATATAAAGAGGAACTAATTTAGATAGCAATCCTAACTTATTGTACTCAATCTCAACATTAACCGATTTAGGGTCAAGTAGTACTTCTGAACCAAACTTCTTTTGATACATATTAATTAAATTAACTGCTTTATCGAATTTATCGGTATCTCCTGTCTGTTCAATAACTGTTGCACCTTGAAATAGATAAACAGTCATCATTCTTATCATACCTGAAATCTCTTTTGGAAATTTAGCAATAGCATCTTGAGGGTTCATCCATTTATTTGCTTTGTCATAAGGTTTTGGATAGATTTGGAGGAGTGTTCCTGTATATACCATATATGCAACATTCAGACGTTCATCTACTTTAACTAACTCTTTATCATAAAGATTTTTCTCTAATGGTTTTTTACGAATTGACTCATTAATCTGTTTTTGAAGCTTATACTCTCCATCTTTAGTAAAAAAAGCACTAAATGGAGCATAAGTTGCTCCCTCTTTTAATCCTAACTCTTTAGCAATACGTGTATGGTCAACTTTAATCATTGGAATCTGTTGGTACTCTTTAGGGTTAACAGTCATTCCAAGTAACATTGCTGTTGGGTCAACTCCATAAATACTACTTTTTCCTGATAACTTAGCAATAACTTCATGAGCCAAAGTATCAATAGGTTTCATCCGTCCACGTCTATCTTGAAGAGTAATATGAGCAAACTTATCTATACTTTTAGCAGGATAAACGTTAATCATCTTTGTCATATTGTCATCTAACGTTGGTAGAGATGAAGCTTGAAGTGGTGTTGTATAACTCAAACCAAATAGGGTTACTAAAACTGCTGTAGCTGTTTGAAGTTTTCTAGCACCTCTAAGTAGTTTTTGGAAACGCCCTTTAGAGTCAAATAGGTTCCAAATCATACCAAATGCAAGTAACAGATACCCTAAATATGTTGGTAGAGTTCCTGGGTCATGGTTGACTGAAAGTATTGTTCCTTTTTCATCTGGGTCAAAAGAGGATTGGAAGAGTCGGTAATTTCGATGGTCAAGAACATGGTTCATATAGATTTTATAAGGCATATCTTCTATTCCTTTCTCTTTATCGGTTAGTTCAACATCTGAAGAGTATGAAGATGGACTCATGGAACCAGGGTAACGCTCAAGCTTAAATTTTATTAATTTAACTGAGAATGGCACAGGAATTTTACGTACACCTAGATACATTGAAATCTCTACACCATCTACTTCAACCCTTTTAGTCTCAGAGATAAAACCATCATAAGCAAATAGATTAACCTTTTTCTCTTTTCCATTAATCTCTATAGTATAGGTGGCCATTTCAGGTTTTCCTCTTTTTGTCTTATGTGCAGAGCTAATAAACTTAATAACTGATTTCTCATGTATCTTTTTTAAGACTACAGAGTTATCATTAAATTGATAGAGTTTTTTAGTAGTAAAAGGGTTAACTCCTTTTGTTAAATGCCCCTCTTTTCTTGTTAGCATAGATAGCGTTCTTATATCAAATGTACTCTCAACTTCTAAAGTTTTATCTGCTTTTGTACGAATATTCAATAGTGGCTTCGTTGGATGTTCAACTTTATGGTCAAAAGTAATCATAAAAGTATCAGCATCATAAACATCACCATCTTCAAGATAGATAGGTTGACCTTTTCCACCTGCTGCAACCATCAACTCTAATACTCTCTTACCATTTTTCTCATCGGTTACTAGCCCCTGCTCTGCTGCTGGAAGATAGTCTACTAATTTAACATTGACCTCTTTTCCATTAACATCAAACGATTTTGAGAAATGGTTAGTTGACATAGAGGAGAAGAGTACATTTCGCTCAAAATCTTTAGAGTCTTTCCACTCTTCTACATGAATTTTAAGTACTTTAATATCAGAGGTAATAGTATTAGAAGTATGACCTTCTCGAATATGCATTACTCCCTCATAACCAACATATCTTGTAATCCCTGCACCAATAGCAATAACTAGAAATGCCAAGTGAAAAATAAATACAGATGGTTTAGTTTTATAACTTTTATACTTAAACATATTGTAAAGCAAAAGAAGTACAAAGTAGAGAAGAAAAAATTCAAACCATCGTGAATTATAGACTAATGCTCTAGCAGTTTGTGTACCATAGTCATTCTCTATAAACGTTGCCCCACCAATAATAGCACCAAACAAAAAAAGTACCAAGACGGCTACTTTCATTGAAAAAATCTTTTTTAACATATATTATCCTGTCTTAAGTTTTAAACCTGAGTTCGATGGAATATCATATCCACAAAAGCCTAAAAATAGGTAAGATTTTCAAAATCAAATTTATAGGACTAGCCGTAGCTAATTCAAGAATTTTATTTAGGAAAGATTGCCTATTTTTAGGCTTCCCTATGGGTTTTATGAGGTTTCCCATATGCTTAGACAGATTTTTTTGAATTAACCAGTTAGTCCTGCAAAAATCTGTCGTTGCCTATGAAAAACCTCATAAAATTGTGGATATGATATTCCATCGAACTCAGGTTTTAAGGTCGATTGTAACAAAAGTTTATTAACAGAACATTAATTAATTTTTTTTAGTTAGAAAAACACCCGATTCAATATGATGGGTATGAGGAAACTGGTCAAAAATAGCACTCTGCATTATCTTATGAGTCTGCGTCAATCCGACTAAATCTCGGGCTAAAGTCTCTGGATTACAAGAGATATAGATGATATTTTCTATATTTGAAATAAGTTTTATAGTGTCAATATCTAACCCTGCTCGTGGAGGGTCAACCAATACTGTTGAAAAAGCATAAGAGTCTAAATCAACATCTTTAAGTCTAGTAAACTCTCTCTCTTTATTTAGTGCTTGTGTCATCTCCTCTGAAGCCAAACGAATAAACTCTATATTTGTAATACTATTTAGTTCACAATTCTCTTTAGCCGCGTAGATAGAACGTTTTGAAA
Organism: Campylobacteraceae bacterium; assembly: GCA_027056615.1. GTDB lineage: Bacteria > Campylobacterota > Campylobacteria > Campylobacterales > Sulfurovaceae > UBA1140. The sequence continues at coordinate 6,737 of JALUKJ010000321.1, forward strand.
TCTCTGTGGCTAAGACCTTAGTAAAATATTTAGAGAGTGGAATGGTAAAATTCCCCAAACCACAATAACTCTCTAAAAAATCTCCACCTTGTACTTTTTTAGCCTGTTTAATCGCCCACTCAATCATCTGAACATTCACAACAGGGTTTGGTTGCGTAAAACCACTCTCATAGTGCCGATAGAGATACTCTTGTACATCTATTAAGAGCTTTTCAGTTACAAACTCATCAGAGAGAACTACTTTTTGTTTTCGACTTCGACCCATAATCTTTGCAGATAAAAGTTTTTCAAGCTCTTTTGCCTCTGATTCCCAATCAGATTCTAACTTTCGGTGATAAATCATCGTTATAAGGCACTCATCCGTAGTGGTTGCCAAAAATTCAACAGCAAAAAGACGATGTTTTAAAACCTCTGAACCATTGATTTTATCAAGCAGAGGTTGCATACGCTTTTCAATAGGTTTTATGACTTTAGGACATTCAACAATATTAAAAGCACCCTTTTCCGTGAGCTTACTCATTGCATAAAAAGCTTCATCACCCTCATGCCAAATCTTAAACTCTGACCTTGCACGATAGTTTGCATCAGAAGCAGAAAAGACCTCTAAATCTTTAACATCAAAAGGAGAAAGAAGCCCTAATACTCGCTCTTTTTTCTCTGCTAACTCTTCTTTATAACTTAACTCATAAACGCTACAAGAGCCACAAGTTCCAAAATGTTCACACTTCAATACTATACCTTAATATTAATCTGCCGACATTTTAGCTAAAAAGCTCTTGTTAGTGAATTTACACTTCCTCTTTTTTTAATTTAGAGGCAATACCCTTAAAGAAACTGCTAAGCTCATCCATCGACTCAACAGTAAATTTCTCAACTTTATCTTTAGAGGTTTCAAACTCTTTTTGAATATCTTTACCATTTTTTTCCCAAAAATCTTCAGCCTCCATAGCTACCAATTTTGCCTTCAATTTTGCAACATCTAAACCTTCTTGTGCTGAATCGGCTACTTTACTTGCAAACTCTTCGATACTATCTTTTATCTGTTCAATATTCTCTTTTGCTTCCATAGCACCAAGATTTGCTTTAAGTATTTTTTCATCACTCTTTTGAGCAATATTTTCAGAAGCACTATCCAATTTAGAACCAATCTTAGAAAAAGTCTTTTTCAACTCTTCCCAAACCTCACTAGCACTCTCGCTTAACTCTTCAGTCAGTGAATCAACACTCTCTTCAACTGATTTCATTGCTTTTCTTGATTCATCTACTGCTTTTTTTAAATTTTTTTCCATAATAATTTCTTTTATTATCTTACAAATATTATTTAATTTAAATTATTTCACTTTTGAACTCTTTT
>JALUKJ010000322.1 GCA_027056615.1 Campylobacteraceae bacterium
GACACTTGGAAGTGGGTCCCAAGTTCGTTTCATTGCGTATAAAGCACCAATACCACCTAAAGCAGTGAAGCCTCCGAGTGCCATACCCATAAAATCGCGTCGATTACTCATTCCTTTTCCTTTCTATTGTAGTTTGAACTTTCAGTATAAAATAAAAACTATTAAGTTGCTATAAGAATTTATAATTCTCTATCAATTTTTTGATAATATCACTATTTTTTTCTATATTTACACATCTATAAGCTACTTGAAGCTCTTTACCTTCTGATGCTTTTTTATGATAATCATTATTATTAAATCCTATAACTATCATAATTTTAAATAATCTAAATAACTCTTTTTGTTTTCTATTTAATTTTTTTATTTCAATAAATGTTACTTTTGCTCCTGAGGCATACGCTTCTAAAGCAGTTTGAAATGAAGATGTTACTACATGAGAGGAGGAACAAATTAATTCAACATATTCATCCGATTCATGTAATGTTGTAAATATCTTCTCTAAGTCACTCTCATATTTAACATAAAAGTAGTGTCCTAATAGAAGTTCCATTGGGTTTTCTTTGAAAAATTCAGCATTTTTTAATATTGTTTTATCTGCATCTGAATCTCCTAAAAAGAAGAGTGTTCTATGCTCTTTCTTATACTCTTGACAATAGATATCATCAACAATAAGTGATGATATACAGCTTTTATCGTCATCTTTACAGTCAATAGTCAACACAACCTCTCCATGAATGCTTCTATCTTCATCATGTTCAGCAAAACGGAATACCTTTTTAAAGTCAGAACAGTACTTTACTAAACGTCCATGGTCATCTTCTGGTGAATCAATAATGACTACATCACCTGTTTTTGCAATGGCATCAATATCTTGAATTCCCTCAATATGTATAGACTCAGATATACCTAAATCTTTTACAGCAAGTCCTGCTCGAAAGTCATTGACTAAAAGCATGGTATCAAAACCCTCTTGCTTTAACTTTTTTAAAATAGCAACAGCTCTTCTTGCTCTATCAAGACCATATTTGTGTCCTGTATAAGCGTAGTAATATATCTTCATGGTTAACCCTTATTCTATAGTTTTGTCATTCTAATCTAATTAGATTAAAACTTAGCTACTTTCTGTATAATTCCATCTTAGTTTTATGAGAGCTTATGCTTATATTTGATATTATATAAAAGTGTTATTTTTTATGGTAAGGGTGGGAAATTTATGGATAAGATGATAAAAGAGTCTGTCGCAACACTGTTCTGTCACGCTATTAAACTAGATGATAAAGAGTTGAAGGTTGAAAAACCTTTGTTTTGTCGGTTTATGGGGCAAGATTTTGATTGCAATAGTGATGAAGCTGAAAAGATATTGGAAAAAGCAATGAGTAAAGATTGTGATAATATAGATACGCATATATCTATTATTAGCAATGCTCTATATAATGAACCTTATTGGAAAATGAATATATTAAAACAATTAAATCATATTATTTTTAAGAGAAATATTAGAAATGCAGATTATGAATTTTTTGATAAAGTAAAAGAGACATTTTTTAAAAGATAGTTTGCATTTTTAATGCAAATTATTTAGGCTACCCCAAGGAAATAAACACACAAATAGCTTTATGAGGTTTTTCATAGGCAAGGCAATCGTTTGTAGGACTAGCCTTAGCTAATTCAAAAACGATTAACACAGTCTATGGGAAACCTCATAAAGCCCGTAGGGAAGCCACAGATAGGGCAATCTTCACAAAATAGAATTCTTGAATTAGCTAAGGCTAGTCCTACGAATTATATTTTGTAAATCTTACCCTCTCTGTGACTTCTATTTGTGTGTTTATTTCCTTGGGATAGCCTTACTCTCGATAAATTTTTTATATTTCATATCTTCATTTAAAACATGTTGTAGTAACCAAGTCGTTACAAACTCTCCAATATCTTTAATATGAGAATCTTTATTAATTCCCAAAGCCAATTTCTTTAATTTTTGTGAAAATTCATTATGTTGAACTATATGTTCCTTTAGTGAAGGGTAACTTTGAGTTTGCATATACATCTCTTCATAAATAAAATGTTCTACTGAATAATCATTAAGTGCAATAAATAGCTCTATAAAAGTTTCAGGGTCATCTACACCTTTTTCTACAAGATGATAGATTTCATTTGAGAGCTTAAAAAGACCTTTGTGTTGCTTATCAATTTCATCTTCACCCATAGAATAGCTATCTTTCCATTTTAACAGTTTCATTATTCATCTCCATATTTCAAATTTTTAAATATTAAAAAGTATATTTCAACAAATCTTATATAAGTATTAAATATAGCAGAAGATGAAAAAAATGTACGTTGTTAATGAAATAAGGTATCCCCTATAAAAACCAAGGCATCCCATTAAGTAAATATTTATCCAAAAAATAATACAGTTTCATAAAAAAGAAAAAAATGAAACGAGCAGACCTAGAA
>JALUKJ010000323.1 GCA_027056615.1 Campylobacteraceae bacterium
GTGTAAACTCACGCGTCGTGTTTGGGAATGACCCTATATCTATGTATTTTACACGTAAACGCCAAGAACTTAATGGCACTTCATTTTCAACTTTACAGGCGACCTCACAGGCTTTACAACCCATGCAAAGGTTAAGGTCGACTAAAAAACCTAATTTCATGTTTCCTCCTCAATGTTATAATTATCATAAATTCAGCTTATCACTACTAATAATCTGAACTGTACGGTGAATATAATATAAAAAAAAGGGTTAAGTATTAATGAGAAACAAAATAAAAAGGTTATTATTCATCTATGAAACTTATCATGTGTAAAATTAGCATCTTATCAGTAAAAAAATTAAATTTTGTTCATAAATTTTATTGATTAAAGATTTTTATTTTACAATTACAGAGAAGAAAAGGAGTTTAGTGTTAATAAAAAATTATGATTTAAAATCAGCATTAATTTCATATCAAAGACTACTTAATAATCAAAAATATTTTGAAGCTCATGAAGTACTTGAAGAGATATGGCATCCACTACGTAAGTCAAATCATCCACTTAAAAATTTAGTAAAAGGTTTAATAAATGGAGCAATCTGTTTTGAACATCTAAAACGAAATAGAGAAAATTCAAGAAGAAAAGCCTTACAAGTTTTAAAATCTTATGAGCGACATAAACATCTATGTAAAAAAGGAATTGAGTATTTTAAAGAGTTTCAAGAGTGTTGTGATAAAATAGAAGCATTAAAAGAGTTACATAAGCTGTAGGTTCGATTTTATCGAACACTTTTATGTCCGATAAAATATACTACTTACTCTCCCCAGCAAAAGGAAGAAGAGCAGAAGCCCAAGTTAACCCTCCACCAAAAGTGTCAAGTAACATCAACTCACCTTTTTTAAGACGACCTGACTCCCAAATATCATTAATAGCCATAGGAATAGAAGCAGCTGAAGTGTTACCATATTTTCCAACGGTTACTACCACTTGCTCCTCTTTCATCTTAAGTGAGTCACCTACAGCTTTTATAATTCTATAGTTTGCTTGGTGAGGAATAAAATGAGGAATATCATCTGAACTTATCTTATTTACAGCTAAAATATCTTTTACATCTTTTGTTAAAGTTTTAACAGCTAACTTAAAGGTCTCATTCCCTTTCATCTGTACAAAATTCAATCCTTCATCAACTACTTTTTGAGAGACTGGATTAACCGTTCCTGGTGCAGGAGTCATTAAGAAGTCCGAATAAGAACCATCAGCAGAAGCGTGTACATCAATAAATGCTTCCTCTTTATTCTGGGTTGCTGAAATCACAGCTGCCCCTGCTCCATCTCCAAATAAAATACATGTAGTTCTGTCAGTATAATCTACAATAGAAGAGAACTTCTCTGCACCAATAATCAGTACATGCTTTTTCATTCCTGATTCAACAAAAGCTTTTGCAATAGAGAGAGCATAAACAAAACCTGAACATGCAGAAGAGATATCAAAAGCTTGAACATTTTTAATGCCTAGTTTATCAGAGATAATACAAGCCGTTGCAGGCATATTAAAATAGTCAGGGGTTACAGTTGCACAAACCACTAAGTCAATCTCTGATATATCTAAACCTGCTCTTTCAATAGCTAATTTAGAGGCTTTAGTTGCCATATCACTTGTATTTTCACCATCTTTTGCAATTCGTCGTTCAGAGATACCTGTACGTTTTAAAATCCACTCATCACTGGTGTCGACCATCTTCTCTAGGTCTGCATTGCTTAATACTTTAGAGGGAACATAAGCCCCAATAGAATGAAATTTTGCGTACATTTTCTACCTTAAATATTAGTTCTAATAGTTATTTTTTGGTAAGTAGCTCTTCAATAGCATCATTAACACCAGAATCACTATAAGCTATGGCTTGAAAAATTGCATTTTTAATTGCCTTAGCATTACTTTTACCATGCGATATAATAGCACAACCTTTTACTCCAAGTAAAGGGGCACCACCATATTCTGCATAATCTACCTTCTCTTTGAGCTTTCTAAACACTTTTTTCTTCATCATAAAAGCCCCTATCTTTGCAGGGATTGATTTTTTAATATGTGTTTTCATAAGTGTAAAGACTGTTGAGACTACACCCTCACTTGCTTTAAGTACAATATTTCCTGTATATCCATCACACACTACTACATCTACAGAGGCATTAAAGATATCTGAGCCTTCAACATTTCCTTTAAAACCAGGGACATTTTTCATAAGTTTAAAAGCCTCTTTTGTTAAAGCATTCCCTTTAGAGTCCTCTTCACCATTAGACAAAAGCCCAACCTTAGGATTTCTTAAACCAATTACTTTTTGAGCATAAACTTCACCCATAATAGCAAACTCATATAGGTTTTGTGCTGTACAATCTGTTACTGCTCCAACATCTAAAAGTAGTGTTTTAGAAGCAATAGTAGGCATAATGGTTGCTAGTGCAGGTTTAGAG
>JALUKJ010000324.1 GCA_027056615.1 Campylobacteraceae bacterium
CAAAACAGTCTTTCATACATCTTGTACCATTACCATAGTTAGTTACATCATCATAGAATGCACGTACATTATCTGGACCTTTTGGACCATCAATTTTTGGAATAAATCCATCTCTGTTTGGCATTTTAATTTTTAAGAACTTCTCTCTATTAAGAACATAATCATCATCAACTAAAACACCATCTATTTTAATCTCATTGATAGATAAAATATAAGCTGAAAGAGCATAGACTTCATCATTGGTCAATGACATAGGTGCTGGGTGAGGCATACCAGTTTTAATGTACCACCAAAGTGTACTAGCATTTGGCCAGTATGAACCAAAAGTACGTTTAGGACCTTCATCATTTCCATTAACACGTTGATTTTTTAATGTTTTTTGCATCTCATAAGCATTTCCTGCTGTAAGTTTAGGGTATGAACCTGAACCTGCACCAAAGTCACCATGACAAGCAATACACTTCTCTTCATAAAGCTCATCACCATCTTCTACAGAACCAGAACCCTCAGGAAGACCTGTACCATCTGGCATTACATCTATATCCCAAGCTTTTATCTCATTTGGAGTTGCTGGTTTACCGTAGTTAAGTGCAAGTTTATGAGCCTTTTCATTAACGTAGTAAGCATTTGTTTTACCATTAGCAACTGGGTATGTTACACCACCATCAATTACTTTTTTACCATTTGCATAGGTTCTTTTTACAGCATCTGAAACATCTGCTACTGCAGGACCTACAGAAGGGTTAGATGTAGTAGCTTTTGTTTCAGCTTTTTTAGTCTCTACTTTTTTAGCTTCTACCGTTTTGGTTTCAACTTTAGTAGCTTCTACTTTTTTATCATGGTCATTTGATGCATTACAAGCTGTACCTAAAAGTACTACCGAAGCAACAACTGAAGATGATACAATTTTTTTAAGATAAGATTTGTACATTAGTTACGTCTCCTTTTGCTGATACTGCCCATGTATGAATACCATTTCTATGGTATACACCCTCTACACCTAGAGTATCTCTTTCTTGTTTAACACTTGGCTGGATATGACCTGCATCGTCTCTTGCACGACTTGAAAGAAGAATATCTTTTCCTTCATACTTATACATATAAGAGAATCTTGTCCAAGCTTTTTCTAGTACAAGACCTTTTAGAGAAGCCTCTACCCAATTTTTACCACCATCAACAGAGATATCTACACCCTTAATAGTTCCCATACCTGACCAAGCAAGACCTTCAATCTCTACCATTTCACCCTTTTTAAGGTCTTTCCATGGTTTCTCTGGACAAGGAGATGTAACAACAGAGTTAACCTCATTTGCATAGAAGTGTTGAATAGCTTTACCATCATGTTTTGTAAGAGCAGTATATTTAGCTGTCTCCTCTTTTGCATAGAATGGCTCTTTTGCAAACTCAAGTCTTGCTAACCATTTAACACATAAGTTACCTTCCCAACCTGGAACAAGTAGTCTAATTGGATAACCCTGCTCAGGACGAAGTGCTTCACCATTTTGTCCCCAAACAATCATAGCATCATCAAGAACTTTGTCTACAGGAATAGTTCTTCCCATATGTGAGTCATCTATACCTTCGGCTAACATCCATAGAGCTTCTTTTTTAAGACCTAAGTCTTTAATGATGTCTTTAATATATACACCTGTCCACTGAGCACAAGACATAAAACCTTTAGCAAATTGAATAGAGTTAAACTGAGGACCTCTCCACTCTGGACCACCATTAGCAGGACACTCAATAAAGTGAACTCTAGAAACATTAGGATACTTCTTAAGTTCATCCATTGTTAGAACAATTGGCTTTTCAACAAGACCATGAATCATAAGTCTATGTTGATTAGGGTCAATAGTAGGAGTACCACCATGACATCTATTAAAGAAAAGACCATTTGGTGTTATGATTCCACAAGAGTCTTGAATAGGTGTTACGGCAATTGATGCTTGCATATTTCCTGATGACAATATATCTGTAGTTCTTCTAGTTACATTATGCTCATACGGAGATGGCATACCATATTTATTTTTAGTTACAGGATCACCTAGCTCTAAACTCCAAGGTTTCTCCTCTAGAATGTTAGGGTCATCTTGAGCATTAGCACGAGTAGGGGCTAAAACAGTTGAAGCCACAACAGCACCTGCTGAATAGGCAGCTGCTTTTCTGAAAAAATTTCTTCTATTCAGTAACTCTTCACTTGTTTCACTAGTAGAAACTTGTGTAGTGTCTGAATTTTTAGACATTTTAGTCATTTGTCCTCCTTTAAGATTTTGGTATTTCATATAGGAAATACTCGGAACGGTTAGATTATAAGGCAAGATAATTTAAATGTCAAGTTATTTTATTTGTAATATTGGTCAATAATTAATCAATATATAGCAAATTATGATTATTTATTGTTTTTATTATTTTTAAACATTATAAAAAATTATAATAATGGGATAAGA
>JALUKJ010000325.1 GCA_027056615.1 Campylobacteraceae bacterium
AATAAGGATTCCATACTTTATGAAATGAACTAACTAGAACACTCATAATCATTCCTATCTGAAAACCAACAGTAAATAGACCTGTTGCACTTGCTCCTACAAGAGCAATCAATAACAATCTATCTCCACTTGTCTCAATCCAACCAGATAGAGTATGTGGAATCATGGGAATACCAAAATGTAACAAATCTTTCATATCTCTTTTTTGGTATTTAAATTTTAAATACCCTCTTTTATAAAGAAGATAAAAACTAAATAGAGAAAGGCTTAATGTTCCTAATACATTTGCCAACACTTGCCCTCTCCAATCATAATGAAGAGCAACAACAAATATAATACTCATACTTGATATTAAAATAGTTTGTAATATTTGATAAGCTCCATAAGCTTTTGAGTTTTTTTCTGCTATCCATAATGTTAAATTTAATAATGTTATAAATTGAGCAAAGGAGAGAACAATGCCAATATATAACCATTCAGAGTCTAACAATAATTGACTACTTAATTGCCTTTGCAAAAGAAAAATAATCATGAAAACTACTATAGTTGTACTAAGAAGCAGTAAAATAGCATTGGAGATATATACTCTTAACTCCTTCTTTGTTGTTGTAAAAAAGTTTACATTAACTGCCCCATGAACATTTAATCCAATAAAAATAGAGATAAATGAGATAAATGCTGTAAATGATGCAATCATTCCATAATCTGTTGGCGTTAAATATTTTGTTAATATAGGTAATAGTAGAAATGGTATCGCTTTATTTAATACTTCCGTAGAGATGTATATTATTGAGTTTTTTAGAAACATATATCCCACTTTAACATAGTAACTATCATGAAAGCATATTCCATTTCAAAACATCATCATCTTCTATATCAATTAATGCCTTTTTACCAACTACTTCATCTATAAACTTAGGACTTACCCCATGAGCTGGTCTTTTAAAAGTAAGGTCATCTTTTTCTATAACTTTGCCTTTTGGAATATTTTTTTTAGCGACTAAACTTCTTCTTGCATTATTTCGTGCAAGTTCCTCATCTTCAAGAGCTTCAACTTTAAAACTTCCAAGTATATTAAAAGCTCTTTCTAAATTTTTTCTATACAATTTTAAATCTTCTTTATCCATTGCATGATAATGGTCATTACCCTTTAAAGTTTTATCGTGTGTAAAATGTTTTTCTATGATTAAACTACCAAGAAGAATAGCCATTTCACATACTTTCATATCTTTTGGTAATGTATGGTCACTATATCCTATGATTTTATCTGGAAATTTTGCTCTTAAGTCTAGTATCATTCCTAAGTTTGCATTTTCATCAGGTGTAGGATAATTTAAAACACAATGAAGTAAAGCTAAATGATTACCATAATTTTCTATCCAACTCACTGCTTCTTGTATCTCATGTAGACTACTTGCACCAGTTGAGAGAATAATTGGCTTATTGAACTGGCATAGGTATTCAATAAACGGCTTGTTTGTAATATCTGAAGATGATATCTTATAAACATCCATCATATCATTTAAAAAGTTTGCACTCTCGATATCAAAGGGTGTACTCATAAACTCTATATCTACTTCATCGCAATAGTTTTTTAACTCTTGCATCTCGTCTATCCAAAAACTGTCATGTTTTTTAAAAAGTTCATATTGAGAAGTTGTAGGCTCTTCATTTGTATCCCAATAAGAGGGGGAGTCTTTAGAAGCTAATGTTTCAGCCTTATAGCTTTGAAACTTAACAGCATCTGCTCCACCCTCTTTTGCTTCATCTACAAGCCTTTTGGCTAACTCCATACTACCTTCATGGTTTACACCAATCTCTGCTATTACATATGGTTGATAAAGTCTATTCTCACAAGAATTTATAGTTTTAAATAGTTCTAATAGTTTCATGCTCTACTCCTCAATTAAATTTTGTATCAGTTTTACAACTCGTTTTCTATTATTTTTTAAATCTACTTTTTTCATTTTTTTACTCATATATTTTCTATTTTCTCTTTAATTTATTAGCTCTAAAAACTTGTTATACAATACATTATTATCAATATTATATCCTAACCCTAAGTTTAAAAATCCAAATTCACTTGAAGCAAAAAAATGAGTAAGTTCTCTTTCGTTTTGTGCCATTACTATTGCTGGTGTTCCAATACTAGCAACTTCATAAGTTGTACGACCTGCTGATGTAAAAATTAAATCTGCTTCAAGCATATATTTTGAGATATTTGTTACATTCTCTTGTATGTTAATTTTCTCAAATTTTTTTAATGAACTATACTCTTTATATCCAAAACCTGTTATTACAGTCATATCTATTTTATTGAGATTACAATAGTCATAAATAACTTCAAGAACTTTTTTTGTATAGTTATTAGGGTCAACACCTCCAAAAGTTATGAGAATTTTCTTAACATTTGTAATATTTTCTTTTTGTTTAGAGTATATAAAC
>JALUKJ010000326.1 GCA_027056615.1 Campylobacteraceae bacterium
ACAGAGTAGAGCCATTGAGTATAAAATTCAACGAGAAGATGAGTATCTACAACACTATCAAGCCTATAGCAATGCCCAAAAACAGCTTGATGTTTTAAACAATGCTCTTGAAAGCTATAAAGAGAGTCAAAAAATAGTAAAATCAGCCTATCTTAAACACTATGTAGATTTTAACACCTATATTCAAGTGGTTAGAGAACTTTTAGGAACAAAAGAGCAGATTATTCATTTTAGTTACCAAAGAGATTTGGAGGCGACTATTATTAATGCTATTGGCTCAGGAAAGATTTATGAGTAATATTATTATTTCGTGTAGAGATATAGTAAAAACATTTAATTCAGGAGAGGCAGAGGTCAAGGCACTGCAAGGCATTACTCTTGATGTTTATGAACATGAACTGCTAATGCTTGTAGGTCCTTCTGGTTGTGGTAAAACAACCTTTGTCTCTGCACTTACAGCCCTTTTGAGTTTTGACAGTGGGAGTTGTAAAATTTTAGGCAAGGAAATAGCCACCATGAGCGATGAAGAGAAGACAAGCTTTAGAGGAGAAAACATAGGTTTTGTGTTTCAATCATTTAACCTACTACCCTCACTAACGGCGTTGGAAAATATCGCCTTGCCTCTTACCATAGCAGGAGTTAAAAGAGCAAAAGCGTTGGTTCAAGCTAGAGAGATGTTAAAAGCTGTAGAACTGGAACTCAAAGCAGATACAAAACCAAACAACCTAAGTGGTGGACAACAGCAACGAGTAGCCATAGCAAGAGCATTGGTACATGCACCAAAGATTGTCATCTGTGATGAACCTACCAGTAGTTTAGACCACAAATCAGGGCAAGTAGTGATGGAGCTTTTAAAAAAAATGACCAAAGAGAAAGGAGCGACCATGATAGTGGTAACACATGACAGTAGAGTCTATAAATATGCAGATAGAATGGCTTATATGGAAGATGGAAAGATTATTAAGGTGGAGGTATTATGAGAACATTTTTTATATTGATACTGCTCTCTATTATAGGTGTAGGTGTTGCTTTGGGACTAATGTATTATGGTGAGATGGAAAAATCAAATCAAAGTGTGGCATTACCCTCTATGAAACTTCCTTATCGCTCATTTATCGCAGGAACAGGAGTCATAGAAGCACATAGTAAAAATATCTATATTGGCTCTTTGGTGCAAGGGATTGTTAAAAAAGTTTCTGTAAAAAGTGGTGATAAAATCAAAAAGGGTGAGTTGCTTTTTGAATTAGATGATAGTGCAAAAAAAGTACAAATTCCTCTACTAAAAGAGCAGATAAAAGTAGCACAAACCAAATTGAATAGTGCAAGACACCAGTTAAAGCTCATAAAGAATTTTAAAAAAGTCTCACCTCAAATGGTGACCAATGAGAAGTATGCAACCGTCCTCAATGCCTTTAATGAAGCAAAAGCCTCTCTTTTATTAAGCAAAGAGAAGCTAAAAACTCTCCAAGAGGAGCTTAAGCTCTACAAAGTCTATGCACCCATAGATGGTATTGTATTGCAATCATTGATTACCAAAGGTTCATACTTTAATAGCAATTCAAAAGCCTTAATGGTAGGAAGTGATAGATTAAGTGTTCGTGTCAATATCAATGAGTTTGATGCGTGGAAATTTCAACCCAATAGCGAGGCTGTAGCCTTTGTACGAGGTAACCCTAAACAACAAATTGCATTGAGCTATGACTATACCACACCTTTGGTTGTGCCTAAACACAATTTGACAGGACTTAGTACCGAAGCCACCGATACTAGAGTACTTCAAGTGATGTATAGCGTTAAAAAAAGAGCAAATTTCCCTCTTTATGTGGGTGAGATGGTAGATGTGTTTGTTAAAACAACCAAGGACAAATAATGTTTAGAGTTGCTATTGAGATGCTTATGCACGATAGAACCAAATATCTTGGACTCTTTATAGGCATTGGTTTTACAGCATTTTTAGTAAGCTTTGCCATGAGCTTTTTTGCAGGATTTATGACAAGAGGTTTTGCATTGGTAAGTGAAAACCCAACAGCCACGGTTTGGGTGATGGACAGAGCCGTGAACTCTACAGAAGCGACCATCAATATGAGTGATGCGTCGCTAGGACTTGTACGAGGTGTTAAAGGGGTCAACTATGCTACAGCACTATATTTAGGTGATGTAACGGCAAGGTTTCCCAATGGGCATTTTCAAACATTTCAAACCATAGGGGTGGATAATGCCTCACTAAGTGGTGCACCCAAACCTGCTAATTTACTTCGTTTGCCACAGAGTATCATCGTCGATAGTGGAGGAACAAGTGGTAAACTACAAACCCCCATAGAACAAAAAGATAAATGGAGTTATGACGGTTCACATTTGGGTGTACCTACTAGAAAATTACAATATGGTGATGACCTACTTATCAATGACAAAAGAGTGGTTG
>JALUKJ010000327.1:0-354 GCA_027056615.1 Campylobacteraceae bacterium
CACTTATCAATAGAATAGTTTAAAAATTTAATTATAATATCTACTATGAAAACAACTCAAAAAGTAGTACTTTTACTCGTTCCACAACTCCAGTTGTGGAATGCCTATTGGAGTTACAACTCACCATAATCTCTCTACTTTCAACAAACCCTCAATACCTTTATAATCTTTAGCAGAAGAATATCGCCAATGTTCAGCCTCTTCAATGTAACCTCTTTTAACAGGATTTTGATATATATAATTTATTTTTTCAAACATCATAGCTTCTGATTGTATGAGTTTAGGATGAAATCCTTCTTTCCATATTTGATAGGTACTTTTTGTTTTATGAGCTTTTTTATGAAAAGCAAATTG
>JALUKJ010000327.1:364-7989 GCA_027056615.1 Campylobacteraceae bacterium
GTATTGTAGTTGCATTTTTTCTTTTTAATAGTTCCAATAACTTATAAGCAGTATAAGCTTTAAACTTTTGCATACTTTTAACAATATCATCACTTTGAGCTACAAGATGTAAATGATTTTCAAGTATGACGTATGAAAAAATAGTCAAATTATCACTCTTTTGTAAGTGGGTAAGGCTATCTATAAGTATTTGTACACTCTCTTGGTTTGTAAATATGGGTAACCAATGTAAAATTGTACAAGTTAAAAAATATGGATATGTTGGTTCATAGACCTTGTTTCTGCTTCTTGCCATGATTAAGTTTATCATTTTATTGGTTATAGGGGCTTTATTTTGTTATTGTGATTCCTATAGGTATTCCACAACTGGAGTTGTGGAACGAGGTAAAAAAATATTTTTTTCATAAGTGAACCTCTCTTTTATTATAATTTTGAATTATATTTAAAGAATAGAACTCTTAACTTGATTTAAGTCAATATAATTCAACACTTAAAAATTAATCATAAAATTACTATTTTTCTTGTTTCAAATCAATCGCTATTATAGAAAATAGTGTTATTATCTTTAGATAAAAATAAGGATATTTCAATGAAAAAAATATTTACTTCTTTTCTGTTTTTTTTACTTTTAACATTGGGGAGCCATGCAGAGAGTGGCAAAAAAGTATTTGAGACCTACTGTTGGGGATGTCATCATCAAACTGCTATGGCTTTTGGACCATCTTTTGCTACTATAGCTTCTAAAAGAACAGCCCAAGAGATAGAGGCAATGATTACAGACCCTAAAAGTGTTTCTAAACTCTTTGGCTATAAACGAAATGCAATGCCTAAACTAAAATTAAAACCAGAAGAGCTAAAAGCTATAACTAACTACATTTTATCATTTAAAGATATTTCTAATGAGGATAATAATACAAGTGAAGAGCAAAACAAAACAATCATAAAAAAACCTTATCCTAATATTGCTATTGCTAAGGAGGCACACTAATATGTTTAGACTCTCTAACTTACTTAACTCAGTAGTTGCAGATAAACCAGCACGAGTACTCAATGGTAGTATTGCAATTTGGAACTTTACAAACCGTTGTAATCTCTCTTGTCTACACTGTTACTCAAAAGCAGACCTAAATGCTGTAGATACTCTTACTACAGATAATATTTTAAACACTTTACCTAAACTCAAAGCAAATGGTGTAAAATTTCTTATCTTTTCAGGTGGAGAGCCACTGACTAGAGGTGACATCTATGATATAGCTTCACGTTGTAAAGATTTGGGTATTGTAACTTATCTCTCTACTAATGGTTTGTATGTTAAAAAGTCAAATGCCGAGCAGATTTTAGATACCTTTAACTATATTGGTATTAGTATTGATGGTAGCGAAGAGGTACATGATAAATTTCGTGGACTTAAAGGGTCGTTCAAAGAGTCTATGAAAGCAGTAGATTTACTTAATAGTTATGGAAAAACAAAGGTTGGTATACGCTTTACCCTTACAAAAGATACTTATGACGACTTGCAATTTATTTTTGAATTGGCAGAAGAGCATAATATTCCTAAAGTTTACATCTCTCACCTTGTCTACTCAGGAAGAGGATTAGAAAATTTAGAGATGGATTTAAGTAAAGAGCAACGCATTACGGCTGTAAATTATATTTTAGATAAAGCTTTTGAGTATCATGAAAGTGGACGAGATATAGAGATAGTTACAGGTAATATGGAGATGGACGCTATTTTATTTTATGATAGATTTATAAAAAAATATCCCCAATATGCAGATGAGATGAAAAAACGGCTTATAGCTTGGGGTGGAAACTCAGCAGGTAGAAAACTACTAAATATTGACTCAGAAGGGTTTGTAAAACCTGACCCATTTTTCCCTCTTAAAATTGGTAATATTTTAAAAGAGGATTTTTCAGATATATGGACAAATAAGCCAACTAATATATTAGAAAAATTAAGAGTACACCCAAGAAAACTAAGTGGAAAGTGTGAAACATGTCAATATTTAAATATATGTAATGGAGGTTCAAGGAGTCGTGCTTATGCAATACATGGAGATTTATGGGCAGAAGACCCCTCGTGTTATTTAACAAATGAACAAACAAAGGAATCTATATAATGGGGAGAGTATATTTAACAGGTGCAGGTCCAGGCGATATTGAGTTACTTACGGTAAAAGCGTTACGTGTGGTAAGAGAAGCAGATGTAATTATCTATGATAGACTTGCTAATCCTGATATTTTACAAGAAGCAAAAGATGGATGTGAATTTATCTATGTAGGTAAAAAAGACTCTTACCATACCTTACCTCAAGAGGAGATAAATGAAGTCATCTATCAATCAGCATTAAAATATGACAATGTAGTACGTCTTAAAGGTGGAGACCCTATGGTTTTTGGACGAGGAGGGGAAGAGGGGCTTTACCTACATGAACGCAATATTAATTTTGAGTTTATTCCTGGGATTACTTCTGCTATTTCCGTTCCAGAATATGCTGGTATTCCTGTCACACATCGTGGTATAACTGTCTCATTTAGAGTAGTTACTGGACATGAGTCAAGAAAGGAACACTCTCAAATTCATTGGGAAAACTTTAAAACAGATGATACAATAGTCTTTTTAATGGGACTACACAATCTCAAAAAAATAACTAGAAAACTAATGAAAATAGGTAAATCAAAAGACCACCCTGTAGCTGTTATTAGTCGTGGTACAAGACCAGATGAAAAGACAGTTATTGGAACTCTTGAAGATATTTATGAAAAAGCAAAAGATTTACCAACACCTGCACTTATTGTAGTGGGCGAGGTTGTAAATCTACATGAGCAACTTTCGTGGTTTGAAAAGTAATTTTTACTCGTTCCACAACTCCAGTTGTGGAACGCCTATTGGAGTTACAACTCACCATAATCTCTCTACTTTCAACAAACCCTCAATATCTTTATAATCTTTAGCAGAAGAATATCGCCAATGTTCAGCCTCTTTAATGTAACCTCTTTTAACATGATTTTGATGTATATAATTTATTTTTTCAAACATCATAGCTTCTGATTGTATGAGTTTAGGATGAAATCCTTCTTTCCATATTTGATAGGTACTTTTTGTTTTATGAGCTTTTTTATGAAAAGCAAATTGCTTAAGTATTGTAGTTGCATTTTTCCTTTTTAATAGTTCTAATAACTCATAAGCAGTATAAGCTTTAAACTTTTGCATACTTTTAGCAATATCATCACTTTGAGCTACAAGATGTAAATGATTTTCAAGTATGACGTATGAAAAAATAGTCAAATTATCACTCTTTTGTAAGTGGGTAAGGCTATCTATAACTATTTGTACACTCTCTTGGTTTGTAAATATGGGTAACCAATGTAAGATTGTACAAGTTAAAAAATGTGGATATGTTGGTTCATAAACCTTGTTTCTGCTTCTTCCCATGATTTAAGTTTATCATTTTATTGTGATTCCTATAGGTATTCCACAACTGGAGTTGTGGAACGAGGAAAATTATCTAATTTTTTGACATAGGTTTTACCGTATTACAATTAACCTTATGAGAAGAGAGAAGGTCACTATTACTATTTGCATTTGGTTCATTTGCATAGTAGTAACACTCTTTATAACTCTCATCGTTATTGTATAGTATTTTATAGAAACCCATTGAGACAGCTATGTTATCTTCTCCTATTCGCTTTGGTTTAGAGTTATATTTAACTATATTTAAAATATTTACTAAACCTAACTCCACAGCTTTATCTCTAGCATACTTCTCAACTTTTACCCACATATCTTGGTTTACTTCAGGAACTTGGGGAATAATATTTGCTAAAGAGTAGGTAGCCTCTAAGCTCTCTTGACTCCAATCAAAACCAGCATCTGGAGCTAAATGACCACGGTCATAACCAGAGTTAGTATAGTCTGAGTATTTTGCACGTTGACTAGGTATAAGGCTCTCCTCTTCATAAAAACGTGGTCGCTCTTTAATATTTTTTTCATTAACTAAATCACCATAAAGAGTATAGGCAACACTTTTGGCTGTTTTAAAGTTGTAACTATAACAGATTTCAAGAAACTCTTTGTCTACAATAGTATCACAGTTAGTATTATTAATAAATTGTTTTTTAATACCTATTTTCACAGGATTAGTATTGTTATTGGATTGAGATGGAGTAAACTGTGTACTACCACAACCAATAAAAAAAAGTGTAGTTGCAAGAAGAAGAGTTTTTATCATAGTGGGTATTTTCCTATATTTTTTTTAACTATTTAGCTATCTAAAAAGATTCTTGATGTTTACATCAAGATAAATGCTTATTATAATATTTTATTAAATTACTAACATAGTTATCTACTTTAAATTACTATAACATAAAGATGGTGTTTTTCACCTAAAACCTATAAGTAACCAACTCTCCACGTTGAAGACGTGGTAAAATATCTACTTTTATCTTACGAATCAAGAAACTTCTTTTGAGTAAAGGTATTGAACTATTAGTAGTAATTTTTTTTAACTCAGTTGAGTAGTATCGAAATAGAAATGAAGCAAGAGAGCGAGACAACTCCTCTTCGTCCATGCTTTTAATAGTTTCATCTAACATTAAACCTGATAGTTGAGAAGTCTCTTCTCCTTTTATTGCAGAGTCAAGTAGTGAACTATATTTTCCAAACATAGAGGGGTCAATAACATTAGAGACTTTATTGACTAACTCTTTATTTTCAAGTAATGTTTTTACAATACTCAACTGACTTATATCATCTCTACTACTTTCAAAGATTATTTTAGTTTTTTGTTTTTGTTTAGTTACTTTAGAAGATACCTCTCCTCCAAATAATACAGAATTGACACCTAAAACAGTTGACGCGTATACTACATAAGCCTCACGAATAATTGGGCTAAGTTTGTCAAGATAACTCTTTATATTTCCAAAAGCAATCTCTTTTTCTCTTGGATTGTTAAGGTCATAAGATTTTGCCATCATCTCAATAACAAAAGGGACTAATTCCTGACCTGAACGTAAAAGATTAGCAACCTCTTGTATTTTCCCTGTAGCTATCATATCAGCAGGGTCTTGCCCATTAGGAAAAAGAACTACCGAGCCATCAAACCCACCTTCACTTAACATAGTTGAAGCTTTTAATGCTGCGGCAACTCCTGCTTTATCACCATCGTAAGCTAAAACAATATGTGGTTCACCCTTACGCAGAGTTGGTAAATGTTCAGTAGTTAAAGCTGTTCCAAGCGTTGCCACAGCCTCTTTAAATCCAGCTTGATGAAACATAATAACATCTAAATATCCCTCACAAACAATAAGCCTTTTATTGGCATAGATATGCTCTTTAGCTTTTGAGTAACCGTAAAGCAACTGAGACTTATTAAAAAGTTTAGTTTGAGGTGAGTTAATATATTTTGCAGGGTGATTGCTAATAGTACGCCCACCAAATCCAACAATTGCCCCACTTGATGAGTAGATAGGAAATGTAATACGCTCTGTCAAACGTGCATAAAATCCACCTCTATCTCGTTGGGCGACTACTCCTGCCTCTTCGGCTTTTGGAATAGGTAACATATTAGCAGAGAGAAAATTCATAAGAGCAGAAGAAGTCCCTACATAACCAATACCAAAATACTCTATGGACTGTTGTGTAATACCTCTATTTTTTAGATACTCAATGGCTACTGGGTTCTGGTCTAAATTTTTACTGTACCACTCTTGTACTTGTTCTAAAATACGACGAGCCTCACTATTGTCATTTCCACCTTGGGTATAGGCTAGAGAGAAGTTCATTAAAGAGGCAATTTTCTCTAGGGCTTCGGGGTAGTTTAACTTCTCATACTCTTGAACAAATTTTATAGCATCACCACCAACTCCACAGTTTCCCACCAAAAAGCTTTTTGTTAAAAAGGTATGGCTCTTATCTTCTATTGTAATGTCATAGACAAACTCCTCTTTATTGGCTTTTTTTATCTCTTTAACTCTCATAAATAGATACTTAACGCCATTAATATTTTCAAAGAAGCTCTTTAATGATTCTCTTTTTCTAAAAAGAATTTTATAACTTTTTTTATGATAAATTACATTTTTATCTTGATGTGCTTTATGTTGATAAAGAGCAGGTATCATCTCTAAACTAATGGCTAAATCGACTAAAGAGTAGGCTAAACTCCTACTAATAGTTGTATAAGTTCCCCGAGCATAATGCCCATCTACATCCATTAAGCCTTGTAAAAGAGCTTCTCGAAAGGATTTTTTCAAATAGTTAAAAAAGTAAGGATAATTTTTATGTTCAGCACCCTTCAAAAAAAGTTTTTTAAAGATAAATTCTAAATTAGTACTTGAACAGGTTACTTCCAAAGAGTTTTTTCTCTCTTTAGGATAAAAAAGAGAAGCTTGTTTAGAAAAAGAGTCTTTTAATACCTTAACAATTCTCTTTGCATACGCTTCCTCTTTTGAGTGTAAAGAGAACTTAATTCCACCTCTATAGGTACTACCCTCGGCAATATAAATACCAAACAACCACATTAAATCTGTTGTAATCTCTACTGCTTCTATCTTCTCAATATTTGGTCCAAAATGATTTTTATCCCAAAAGGAGCTAACATCTAAACTAACTCTATCATCAATCTCTCTATCAACAGGATATAAAAAATAGTCTCCTCTCTTTACCTCTTTAGCAAAAATAATACTAGAGTTTAAGAGAATGGGCTTACGATGTTTTCTTTTCTTTATTAGCCCATAAAATTTTTGAGGACGATTTTTTTCAACACGAATATAGGGTAATTTTTCAAAAGCTTCCTCTTTTGAGACAATTAACATATCATGATTTTGAGTAAACAGAGACCAATCGTTAATTAAGTCTGTTTTAAACTGCAACATCTCATACTGAGGTTTATGTTTAAGTCTTTCTATTACCTTTGTTTCAATCCCATTCGAAGCATAGACCACATCGCCAATTTCTATATGTTGAATCTCTTTTAAACCATTATTAGTTCGTATCTCTTCTGTTGGTGCTAAACACCCAAAACAGTGATAAATCTGCTTAGCAGGACTAATAACAAAACTCGGTGTCTTCTCTCCATGAAAGGGACAATTTGCCTTAAAATTAGCTCCTGCTTTTTTGACCTCAATATAGTTAGAGATAATATCAACAATGTCGATGTTGTTTTTGAGTTGTTCTACGGAGCTATTGTCTATCATAACTGTATTATATCAAAATTAAGAAGATAAAAATAAGTAGGGGTAAAAGTGAATAGATAGTCGCTATATTAAGACGACTTCTATTCTTGTAGTAATATTAGGCAACACGATTAAGTTGTGTGTACCAATCCTCCGAATCATCAGCATCAATAATGGTGACCTCTAAGCCATCTTCTCCCATTAATGCATCAACAATATGCTCTTCAGGAATATCAAGTATCTCTTCACAATAGCAAATTGCATTGCTATATTCATACAAATCACTCAAATTCCAACTTTTATCTAATCTTCTTCTTGTTATAACAAAAAACTCCTCCATATCGAACTCCTTTAAAATTGATATGTTAAATATTAATATAAAAATCAGTTATTTGCCAAATTTTTTATTAAAAAAATAAGAAATTTATCTATTTTCTAGAAAATATCTCAAA
>JALUKJ010000328.1 GCA_027056615.1 Campylobacteraceae bacterium
CTTCTATATTTAAGAGATTATTATCATCTTCAAAATCTAAAGTTTTATTGGTTTTTATTATCTCTTTTGAAAAAAAATCATCATCTAAAGTTAATTCATTATCTCTCATATCAAATTCAAAAATCTCTTTATCTTTAGATATTTCATCTTTGTTTTTAGACTCTTTTTCTTCAAATAAATCATCTTCGAGTGTATTAATTTTTAAAGGAAATGCCTCTTCCAGTTTTTTATCAAAACTATCTTTTGTCTCAATCACAATAGGCTCATCTTTAATCTCTACTAAATCATTGAGTTCAAAAAGTTCCTCTTTATCTGATGCTTTAGGCTCATCTAAAACATTAAAATGTTTCTCTTCTTTCTCCTCTTCCATATCTTCAACTGAATGAATAACAGCAGAGACCTCTGAAGGTAGGAAAGGTTTTAAAATACTAATGTCGAATATCCCCTTATCCTCTTCATCACCATCAGTATAAAAGAGTACCAACTTTTTTATTTTTAAATGCTCTTTGATAGTATCCCTTACATCTTTTGTTAATGAATCTGAATCTACAAAGACTATATCATATTTATCACTACTTAACTCTGTAACCTCTTGAATTTCATCTATCTCAATATTCTCTTTTCTGGCACTAAGTGCTGTTAATCTTGATACTACTGGATTATTGTTTATTAATAATATTTTCATTTTTACTCCATAGTTGTAACGCTGTGTTATATTTTATTGGTAATTCTAGTATAATTCCAGTTTAATTAAGATTAATCAACTTTTTATATAAAAAGAACACTACAAGATATGTTAATGATACTATTAATATTAATCTCTATAAATATATTTCAACTTTTCAAACCTCCTATTTGTTAAAATCTACTCTTACTTATTAAATTGCTTAAAAGTTCTTAAAAAGCTATAGTTGTTATAATGCCAAAAAAATTCCCAATTTATAAGGATATATGCATGTCAACTTACGTTTTTGGACATACCACCCCTGATTCTGACTCTATTGTTGGAGCTTACTCACTATCATATTTAAAAAATCAACTTGGAGAAGATTGTACTCCTACACGTCAAGGAGAGATTAACCCTGAGACTGCCTTTATTTTAGAGAAGTTTGGTTTTGAAAAGCCAATGCTAAAAACAAACTATGCAGGTGAAAAAGTCTATCTTATTGATTTTATGGAGAGTTCTCAAAGCCCTGAAGATATTGATAAAGCTACTATTTTAGGTATTGTAGACCACCATAAACTAGGAGACCTTAAAACTGATTCACCTCTTGAGATGTGGGTACGTCCTGTTGGTTCTTCTAATACCATTGTAAAACAGATGTTTGACTACTACAATATAGAGATTCCAAAAGATTTAGCAGGAATGATGATGTGTGCTATTTTATCTGATACGGTTATTTTTAAATCTCCGACTTGTACAAAAGAGGATACTAAAGCAGTAAAAGAACTTGCTAAAATTGCAGGTATTGATGACCCAAAAGCACTTGGGATGGAGATGTTTATTGTAAAATCAGATGTACTTAATGACACTAAAAGAGCATTAGTTCTTAGAGATTTTAAAGATTTTAATATGAGTGGAAATAAAATTGGTGTTGGACAACTTGAAGTAGTAGACCTATCAGTTTTTGATGATATGAAAGAGGAGCTTTTTGAAGCTATGGCAGAGATTAAAGCTGAGGGCGAACGTCACAGTGTACTTCTTCTTTTGACTGACATTATGCAAGAGGGTTCTTTACTTCTTGTCTTAAGTGATGACTATTCTAAAATAGAAAATGCTTTTAATATTACATTAGAGAATAATCAAATTTGGCTTCCAAAAGTGATGAGTCGTAAAAAACAGGTGATTCCATTCTTGGAAAAACAGTTTTAAGCTAATTTTTTCTGTTATTTTAACAAATATCAATATTCTTTTTTGTTTACTTTGCTATTATTATCTAATAAATTAATAGTAGGGTAAACTCATGATCCAACTTTCAAAACTAGAGAGACTAAAAAGCTCTTACTTTTTATCTCAACCTCATCAACCATTTTTTATTTTAGCATTTATTAATGCTATTTTCTCTATGATATTTTTTGCACTCTTTTTTGAAGGAGTTTTAATATCTATTGTTCCTACCAGATATTATCATGCTTATAGCTTTATCTATCTATTTTTTACACCAGCTTTTTTTGCTTTTTTATTTACTACATTTCCTAGATTTTCTGCAACAGAACCTATTTTACAAAAAGAGTATCTACGTGTCTTTATCTACTATAGTGTAGGCTCAATAATTACTCTTTTTAGTACTTTTATCTCGATTCCACTTTTCAGTACAGGGATGCTTCTCATCTTTATTGGTCATATACTAGCACTAAAAATACTTCTTCATATCTATAAAATATCACCTCAAAAAGAGAAGTTTGACCAATTATGGATTTTAATAGCTATGTGTTTTGGAGTTTTTGCTCACTTCACACTCCTAATTACACTTTGGATTCCAAAACTCTATCTATTTTCTATTCAAACGGCAATCTATCTATACCTCTTTTTACTAATCTTTACCATTGCTCAACGAATGGTTCCTTTTTTCTCTCATTCTCCTATAGAGAAACATATTGAGCGTTTTAAAGTGATTGTAGGACTTCTTTGCTTACATGTTTTACTAGAGATTACACAACATAACTCTTCATTTTTAGTTGATTTTATTTTAAGTTATCTTTTTTTAAGAGAGTTAAAACGCTGGAAACTTCCATTTCCAAATGAAAACCCCCTCCTTTGGATTTTACATATTGCTCTTTTTTGGATACCTATTTCCTTTTTACTATCTTCTATTACAAGTCTTTTAGGACTTATATATGGTAGTTCATTTCTATACCTTGGCATTCATACTCTAGCTTTAGGCTTTTTCTTAACTATGCTTATTGGTTTTGGAACACGTGTTACCATTGGTCATTCAGGTAATCTTATGAGAGCAGATAAATATACAAAGTATCTCTTTTATGGAACACAGATTGTAATATTCTTTCGTATATTAACTTCATTAACAGATAACTTTATGATATTTTTTAAACTATCTGCTATAGCATGGTTAGTACTTTTTGGAGCGTGGGGATATAGATTTTTTACTGTTTTAATTTTTGGGAAAAAGTTGGATTAAAGCTCTTATTTTTCAAATTAATTTAGTAATTAAAATTATTTAAGTAATATAAGAGTGTATAATATTATAAATAATATCTTATATGGAGAACTTAAATGATTAAACAGGGCTTTCTTACTATTACAATATTTTCTCTACTAAACACAACCTCTCTAGCTGTTGAGTTAACAACTTGTGTTGGTTGTCATGGTAAAAACTTTGAAAAACCTGCTATGAATATATCTAGAGTTGTCAAAGACTTAAAAGCCAAAGAGATTCGTAAAGCACTTAAAGGATATAAAGATGGGTCTCATGGTGGTAGTATGAAAGATGTTATGAACAAGCAAATATCTAAATTTACAGATGATGAGATAGAAGAGATTATAAAAATTATCACTACAGGAAATGTAGAAAAAAATATACATATAAAAGAAAACAAAGCTAAAGAAGAAAAAACTCCAAGCATAGAAGTTGATACAGATACATGTATTAGCTGTCACGGTCTAATGTTTGAAAAGTCGGCTTTAGGTTACTCTAGAATTGTAAACCAAATGTCAAAAGAGGATATTATTGCTTCTCTAAATGGATATAAAAATGGTACTTATGGGGGAAAAATGAAAGCACTAATGGCAAATCAAGCAAGTAGACTCTCTACTGAAGAGATAGATGCATTAGCAGAGACAATAACAAATATATCAGAGCAATAAAAGATGGTACACTCAAAGGGATTCGAACCCCTGACCTACGGTACCGCAAACCGTTGCTCTATCCAGCTGAGCTATGAGTGCACATTTTATGTGAGGTCGGAATTATAGCAAAAAATTCTGTTGATTACAAGTTTTAATCAACAGATTTTCTCCAATTGTCTGCTTTTTTTAGATTATAAAATTTTAAAACCATCTCAATCTTAGCTCTTGGAATATTTAGTGACACCTCTATTGCCTCTAAATCTTTCCCCTCCTCATAGAGTGCAATAATTTTTTCTTTTATGCTCTCTTCTTTGGGAACTTCTTCCTCTTTAATAGTCTCTTCTATACTATTTTGTAATTCAAGAACTTTTTCTTCTAAATGTTCTATGCTATCTTGGAGTTCATCTTGTTTCACTTTTGCAAGAATTAAATAAAATAAGATACCAACTACTCCAACAAAAGAGAAGAGAGAAAATATAAATTGTAACTGTTCTGCACCCATTATAGTACCTCCAAAATAATTAAAAATAGAAATAGTATGCCTAAATATCCATTGACTGTAAAAAATGCTTTATCTATTTTCGTAAAGTCTCTGTTGACTAAATAGTGTTCATACCCAAGCATAATTGCACTAAGTATAACTGCTAATTGTGCAAAAAATGTTAAGTTTGCAGATATAACAAACATTGTCCAAAATATAATAGTTAAAAGATGAAAAACTTTTGCAATAAGCATGGTATTTTTTGCACCAAATTTAGAGGGAATAGAGTGTAAGCCATGCTCTTTGTCAAACTCAATATCTTGTAGTGAATAGAGCAAATCAAACCCTGCTACCCAAAAGACAACACCACCTGCTAAATAGAGTGACCAAGGGGTAATCTCCCCTAGTACTGCTACAACCCCTGCAATAGGTGCTAAACCTAGTGAAATACCTAATATAATATGTGCCAAAGAGGAGAAGCGTTTAAATATCGTATAAGCTCCTAAAACAAGTAAGATAGGAACAGAGAGTTTAAGTGCTAAATCATTAATAAAATAGGCGACCAAAATAAATACTATGGCATTAAGAGCAATAAAAACTATCATAGTTACATTACTTACCCGTCCATCAACAGAGGGTCTATTTTTAGTTCGTGGATTTAAGGCATCAATATCTCTGTCAAGATAACGGTTAACCCCCATAGCAAAGTTTCTAGCACTAACAGCAGCCAAAATACCTAAAAAAAAGAGCTTCCACCCAAACCAACCATTAGATGCTACTGTCATAGCTATAAAGATAAAAGGTAAAGAAAAAATAGAGTGTTTTAACATTACCATCTCAGAGAGATGAGCTAATTTTGTTATAAAATTTCTAAACATGACTATGGGTGAGGAATTTTGATTTTAGAATTTAATGCCCAAGCAATAACCAAGACAAAAAGACCAATAACATAAGCATTAGTAATAACACCATAAGAGAATAGTAGATAAAGAACCCACTGTAAAATAGCACCAAGAGGCGTTGGAACACCATCAAAAAACTTAGTAACTACTCCCTCTTCTGACTTCATATTAAACTCAATCAGCCGTCTCAGTCCTGCAATAATGTAGAAGATGAAAACTAACCCTAAAATAAGCTGTGTCGTACTAGAAACACTTGCTGTAATGGCATAATAGAGTAGAAATGATGGCATAACTACAAATGATATAAAATCAGCATAGGAGTCAACCTGTATTCCAAATTCAGTTGAAAGATTATACTTTCTAGCTACTTTTCCATCAGCAATATCTAAAGCACCTGCAATCCATGCTAAAATAATAGCTGTAAAAAAATCTCCATGAACAATAAAGTGTATGGCAATTAACCCTGATGCAATATTTCCAAAGGTAATTAAATTGGCTAAATTAAAACGGTTGTCTTTATCAAATAACATTTTTACTCCTAAAGTTAAAGCATAATTCTATCCTATTTTAGATTATTTAACTATAATTTAGGTTATGAAAAACTTTCAACAACTAGCCCTCATCGGTTCTACTGCCTCTGGAAAAACTGCTCTATCTATTGATATAGCAAAAAAGATTAATGCTAATATTCTCTCTTTGGACTCTTTAGCTATCTATAAAGAGATTGACATTGCCTCGGCAAAACCTACTATTGAAGAGCGTCAAGGTATTACTCATTTTGGTATTGATGTACTTTACCCTAACGAACCCTTTGATGTAACTACTTTTATTAAACTCTATAAAAAGGCAAAAGAGGAGTCTATTAAAGATAGTAAAAACCTTATTATTGTAGGAGGAACTAGCTTTTATTTAAATATTTTAATTAAAGGTATCTCTGAACTTCCTAAAATTGGTAAAGAGGCAAAAGAAACGACACAAGAGCTACTAATTAACCTTGAAAAGGCACACGATTTTCTATATCAAAAAGACCCAAACTATATGAAGAAGATAGAGAAGAGTGACCGTTACCGTATTGAGAAGATGCTTAATCTCTTTTTTCAAACTAAACTAACTCCAAGTGAGTATTTTAGAGCTAATCCTCCAAAAGCTACTATAGTAGATAAGCTACCTATTTATGAAATAGAAATAGAGCGAGATATTTTAAGAAAAAGAATAAGTCTAAGAACACAAAAGATGATAGAAGATGGACTTATTGATGAGGTATCTTATCTTGAGAAAACATATACGAGAGAACCAAACTGTATGAAAGCAATTGGAATTAAAGAGGTTCTAGCATATTTTGATAAAATTTATACCAAACAAGAAATGATAGAGAGAATTATTATACACACAGCACAACTTGCCAAACGTCAACGAACATTTAACAAGTCGCAATTTTTAGAGAAAATACTCTTGCCCCTAGAGGGGCTTAGAAGAGTACTTCTTTAAACCTACTCTCGACGCATCAAAGAAGCACCAAAGATACTTCCAAAGGTAACTATTAAAATCAATCCGTAAATACCTAATGTAGGTATAGAGTTATCAACATAAGAAGAACAACACTCTTCCTTTGAGACTCCTGCAACAGCTGTCACTTTTAGCG
The DNA here is from genome assembly GCA_027056615.1 of Campylobacteraceae bacterium. GTDB lineage: Bacteria > Campylobacterota > Campylobacteria > Campylobacterales > Sulfurovaceae > UBA1140. Next base: position 6,834 of record JALUKJ010000328.1, read on the forward strand.
TAATAGTTGCTACAGATGTTTTTGAACCATCTTTAGTTGAAGCCTGATACTTAATAGGAGTTGGATTTTTCTTAAATCCTGCTTCTGGTTTAAAAATAACTATTCCATTATTCTCAACAGACCATTCACCCTCTCCATCAACTACCATTGTTTTACCATCAGGACTTATACGAGCTATTCCTTTGAAATTTATAGGGATAATTAACTTAACTGAATCTGGAGCAATATCTCCAGAATCATTTTCTAAAAGATTAATTGTTGCTATAGTCCCTGCTGGAACAGTTTTAATGTCATCTTTTAATTTCATCTCTAAAACATTAGGAATACCATTATTGTTATCATCTGGAAGATTGGTTCCATCAACTAGCGTTCCTACAGGCTCAATCTCTCCATCACTATTGCTATCAGTACCATCAATCTCAACAACATCTAAGAGTGCATCACCATCTGAATCTAAATCTCTATAGTTATCTACTCCATCTTTATCGGTATCTGGTGTAGTTGCTGGAGTACCTCCATTGTCTTTGTCTACAATATCAGAAATACCATCACCATCAGAATCTGTTAAATCATCTAATATACCATCGGAGTTACTATCTTTAATTGCATCTGTTCCACTCTCTACTACATCAGATAGTCCATCATTGTCTGAGTCAATATCTTGGAAATCTGGTTGACCATCATTATCAGTATCGACTGGAACTACAGAGCCTTTTGATGTTGGATTCTTGTCATCTGCATCTGCTATATCCATTAGACCATCTTTGTCAATATCTGTTGTGCTATCTAAAACACCATCATCATTGCTATCAACACTTTTAAAATTAAGATTACTCTCTTCGAGGTCTAAGATTCCATCTCCATCAGAGTCAAGGTCAAGTCTATCAGGGATTCCATCTCCATCAGTGTCTCCACCATTTAAGGCAGTAGCATTTTCAATCGTATCTAAAATACCATCATTATCATCATCTAAATCTTGGCTATTGCCAACTCCATCACCATCTGTATCTGGGTCAGCAAAAGGCATAGTTACTGTTGCAGATTCAGACTCAAAACCTGCACTATCTTCTACAGTGTAGGTAAACTCTACAGTTAAGTTATAGTCATTAGGGTCAACAACCAATAGCGAGTTATTAAAG
>JALUKJ010000329.1 GCA_027056615.1 Campylobacteraceae bacterium
TTACTCTCAAATCCTACCAATGTTAGAGAAGTATAAATATAGAGCTAAAGTTCCTTCTGTTGATGAGGAAACACTTAGACAGTATGATTTGTTGGTGCATGTGTTAGATGAGTCAATTTAGTTTTGAATACCCTTTAGTTTTAGGGTTAATTGTCCTTTTTATTGGCTGTGCTTATTTCTGTAAGGTAAAGAGTAGAAGTATCTACTTTCCTCATTTAAAGAGGTTGATGTTAGGTAGTGTAAATAGAAATTATCTACTTTTGAGTTTAAAGTGGTTGGGTATTGTTTTGGCAATTATTGCTTTGGCTTCTCCTGTAGTGACTAAAGAGTATAGTAACTCTAAAAGAGATGGGCGAGATATTGTACTTATTATTGACAGTTCAGAATCTATGATTCAAGAGGGGTTTGACGATACAAACAAAAGTAAAAATAAGTTTGATGTAGTAAAAGAGGTAGCAAGTGACTTTGTATCTAAACGTCAAAATGACCGAATAGGGCTTATTACCTTTGCAGATACTGCTTTTGTGGCTTCTCCTTTGACTTTTGAGAAGAAGTTTTTACAACAGATTATCTCAATGCAACGTTTAGGAAATGCAGGTAAACGTACAGCCATTAATGATGCATTAGTTCACTCCTACGCTATGTTAGAGAACTCAAAAGCTAAAAGTAAAGTAGTTATTTTGCTAACCGATGGAATAGATAATATGAGTCAAATTAGTGAAGATGAGGTAAAATCTTTGGTATCTAAATCTAAGATAAAGCTTTATACTATTGGCATTGGGAGTAAACGTGATTTTGATGGAGAGTATCTTAGTCGTTTAGCTAAAGCAGGAGGGGGAAAAGCCTTTACAGCCAAAAATGCAAAGAGGCTCTCTTCTATTTATAGTGAGATTAATCGTTTAGAGGTCTCTAAAATAGAAGATAAAAAGATAGTACAACACAATTATCTGTTTGTCTATCCTCTGCTATTATCATTTTTTTCTCTGCTCTTTTTTATCTACTTTAGAACCATAAGGGGGCTTTCATGAGTTTTTTAAATCCTCAACTATTCTATATTTTGATTGTTCCTCTGTTTCTTTTCGCCTTTTTTATCTTAAGACATAGAGACAACATAACACAACTATTTAGCAAAGAGGTTTTAGAGCGTCTAAGTGTAGGAGATGACTCTTTTCCTTTAGTTGTACGAAATGGGTTAATGTTTGTGGCTTTGTTATTGATGCTTATAGCCTTAGCTAGACCCATAATAGACCATGGAGCAAGAACGGTAGAAGTCAGAGGGCTTTCTGCTGTTGTAGCATTAGATATTTCAGGCTCTATGAGGGCTAAAGACATCTACCCTAACCGTTTAGAGTTTGCCAAAAAGAAGATAGTAAGCCTTTTAGAAGCTATGCCAAATGATGAGATAGCTCTAGTAGCTTTTGCTCATTTACCTTTTATATTAGCTCCTTTCTCTTCGGACAAAACAACACTAGAAGAGATAGTAGATGGGGTAACTGATAAGTATATCAATATGAGTTCTACTAACTTTATAGCATTAGGAGATTATGTAACTGAGATATTAGCGAATAAAAAGCCTAAAATCCTTATTGTCTTCTCTGATGGTGGAGAGAAAAAAGAGGTAGAGAGATTTGCCAAGATTGTAAAAGAGCAAAATGTTTCACTCTATGTGGTCTTGGTAGGAACAAAAGCAGGTTCTCCTGTATTAGATGAAAAAGGAAAACCATTAAACTACAAAGGAAGCATAGTCATTACTCAAAGAGATGATAGACTAGGAGAGATAGCCATGCAGAGTGGAGGAGCTTTTATAGTTGCTAATGCAGGTAGCCAAGATATTGAAAATTTGGTTGCTACTATTAAAGCTCAACATATAAGTAAAAGGAGTGGGGAGGTAACTATTTATGACCGTGAAGAGTTGTTTTACTATCCTTTGGCTTTGGCACTTTTGTTGCTTCTTTTTAGTTTTTCATCTTTGCCAAAATTGGGAGTAAAAAATGGATAGTTCAAAAATATGGGGCTTTTGGGGAACGTTTTTGTGGGGTATTGTTATAGGGGGACTTCTCTTTTTAGGGCAATTGATTCCTTTAGTCATTTATATGATAATAATAGGTGAGACAATAAGCATTAAAAACTTTTTTCTTTTTGCTCAAAAGGTTGAAACAGATGCTTTTTTGCTCTCTGTTAGTGTAATTGGTTCTGCTTTAATTGTTGTTCCATTAGTCTTTGGTATTGCAAAATTAAAAAAAGGTTCGGTGTTAAAAGAGTATTTTGACCTAAGAGCCTACTCATGGAAAACCTTTTGGATTTGGATGGGAGTTTTGCTTCTTTTGCTTGTTTTTGAGGGGTTTGCTCTTGAGGCTATGGGAGTTGAACAGACACCAAATTTTATGCTAAATATTAAATTCCCTA
>JALUKJ010000330.1 GCA_027056615.1 Campylobacteraceae bacterium
CCTATACACTTTTTATTAATTGTTGAAAAAAGAGATATTTTTGAAAAAGTTATAAAAAAGAATTTAATAATTACACAATTAGAAAAAGATACATCTCTTATTAAAATTGCATATAAAGATACTATTCCACAAAGAGCAAAACAGTATGTTAATACTCTTACTGAAAGTTTTATTAAACACAATATTGAGAATAAAAACAGACATAACAATAAAACTTTAAATTTTATTCAAAAAGAGTTAAAAGAGCTTAAAAAAGAGTTAAAAGTTTCAGAACAAGAGCTAGAAGAGTATCAATCATCTAAAAGTATTGTAAAACCTTCTGTTCAAGGTTCTCTCTTTATGAAAGAGTTAAGTGATATTGACATACAGATTGCAGAAAATAAACTTAAAGAAAAACTAATTATTAATCTTATTAATTTTGTAAAAAATAATTATAATTTAGATGCCATTGCGCCTTCAATATCTAAACTTGATGACCAAAATACATTACAATTAATTACAAAATTACAAGATTATCAATTTAAAGAAGAGGAGCTTAGTTCTGAATATACAGACCAACATCCTAAACTTATTAGCATTAGACGACAAATTGGACAAGTTAGAGATACAATTGTATTTAATTTAAAAAGTTTACGTACCAATATTGAGTATAAAAATAATAGTCTTACTGCACGTAAAAAATCCTATAACAGTGAATTAGAAGCACTTCCTTCTCAAGAACGACATCTAGTAAATATCAAACGAAACTATGAAGTCAAATCAAAAATGTATGAATATTTACTAAAGAAAGAGGCAGAAAATAAAATTATACAGTTTTCAACTTTTGCAGATTATCAGATTATTGACCATGCTTATAATTCAAATTTACCTATAAACAATAAAAATTCACTTATATTATTAGTAATTACTCTTATTGGTTTTATTTTTGCATTTATTTTAGCTATTATTCGTAATAAATTGAATCATAAGATTGAAAGTCAAGAAGATGTTGAAAAACTTACTTCTCTTCCAATCTACGGAAGAATTCCATTTCATAAACAAAAAAGATATTTAATTAAAGTCAATAATGAAGAGAAATCACCTTTTACAGAGAGTTTTCGTACATTACGTACAAATTTACAATTTATGAAAAGAGATGATGATTTAGCGACAACAATCTTAATTACATCAACAGTTGGAGCAGAAGGGAAAAGTACCATTGCAGCGAATTTAGCAGTTATTTTTGATAAAGCAAAATATAAAACACTACTTATCAATTTAGATATTAGAAAACCTACTCTGCACCATTTCTTTGATATAGACAATGAAAAAGGAGTTAGTACTTTTTTAACTAATAATAGTTGCAGTCTAAAAGATATTATCTATTCAACAGAATATGCAAGCTTAGATATTATTGGCTCTGGACCAATTGTCGATGACCCAGCAGAACTAATTTTATCAAAACGTTTATCACTATTGTTTGAACAACTAAAAACAATGTATGAATATATTATTATTGATACAGCACCAATAGGAATAGTAGCCGATACAAAAACCGTTATGAAATATAGTGACTTAAATCTTATACTTTTAAGAGAAAATTATGCAAAAAAAGATTTTTTAAGAACCTTAGAAGAGATAATAGATAGATACCAGTTTAAAAATATTGGATTACTTCTAAATGCTTCTAATGAAAAAAATGGAGAGTATGGATATGGATATAGCTATGAGTATAAGTGATGATTGATGAACTTATTATCTTTATTTAAAAAGTTTAAAAATCCTATTGTTGTAGATATACATTCGCATATTCTACCTGGGATTGATGATGGTGTTAGAACTCTTCAAGAGTCTATTCGTATTATAAAAAATTTTAAACTCTTAGGATATACTAAACTAATTACTACTCCACATATTATGCAAGATACATATCCTAATAATCTTGAAATTATCTCTGAAAAACTTTATGACGTACAAACTGCAATCCAAAAGCACAATATTGATATTACTATTGAAGCTAGTGCTGAATATTTTTTAGATAATAATTTCCTTAAACTTATAGAAGATGATGAGCTAATTCCATTTATGAACCATTATATTTTATTTGAAACTCCGATTGCATCAGCTCCATTTATACTTAAAATTGCTATTCAAGCAATCCTTGATAAAGGGTATATACCTGTATTAGCTCATCCTGAAAGATATAGCTATCTTCATCAAGACCTTAACAAATATAAGGAGTTAAAGGCAATGGGTGTTCTTTTTCAAGTTAATGCAAAATCTCTATTTGATAGTAAAAAACCTATATGCAAAGTAGCTATTAAACTTATTAATGCTGGATTAGTTGATTTTATTGGAAGTGATACACATAGAATGAGAGATATTAAAAAATTAGAAAAGGTTACTCAAAGTAGAATGTATAAAAA
>JALUKJ010000331.1 GCA_027056615.1 Campylobacteraceae bacterium
AATTTTCATAGGTAAATAAACGAATAGATTTAGCTATAGTTTGACGCAGGACTACTCCCCGTAATTCAAGGAAAACTAGAGTTAAAGATATTTGTTTAGTTGCCTTTGAAATTTGGTAGTTATTTGATTTGTATTCCTTAATAGTAATGGTTGGAAGTTGACTCTTCTGTTTAAGTGTTGTAGTTTCTATTTTATGGCTAGTTTGTATATCAGGATTAAAATATTTATAAAGATAATAACTTGATAAAACAGATAGCAATAAAACAGTTATCACAAAAATAATTTTCATCAATTGTTGTACTTTACCTTGTTTTTCATAAGCTTCAAGTTCTTGCATTTCACGTTTATATGAATTGTAATAATCATTAGTCTGTTTATTTGAATTGTAGTACATGTTTTATCCTTTTAATCAATTAGAATATTGATTATTATAAATTAACTTATTTTAACATTTTAAAACTTAAAAATAAATTTAAGATTATATATTAAAAATAAAAAGATATTTTATTTCAATTTTCACGATTGAGACACTTTTCATTGTTAAAATAGTGTCATGAGAGTCATACAATCTCCTCAATATTTTCCCTATTGACTCTCATTGACAGTTTTATATTTTATATTTTATATTTTATATTTTTTTCATCTCCCACTTCCAAAAGGAACGATATGAGACTGTCACTTAATACTCTTCTTTCCTGTTTTCCCTTTTTTAATTTGAATATTTTTTTAAGGAAATAAGAGTATTCTCTCTTTTTTTTGACATAGTTAATATTAATTATTTTAAAAAGTTTAAAATTGTTATTTTTTTGCCCCAAAATTTTGTGTCCAGTAGATTCCGTAGTCTGAACTCTCATTTACTGCTACAGCAACTCCCACATCTGTAAATTTACTATTCATAAGGTTAGCACAGTGTTCAGGGGATGTAATCCATGCATTTACAGTAGCTTCAATGGTTGTATAACCACCTGCAATGTTTTCTCCAATGATTTTATAGTTAGAGTATCCATTAGCTTCAATTCTATCTATAAAGTAACTTTTTTTGCCATTATCTAAACCTGTAGTATCAGAAGTTGTTCCTGAACCATAGTGAGAAAAGGTATTGCTTAGTGCTAGGTCGTAAGAGTGTTCATACGCAGAAGCATAAAGTTCATTATTCCAAGTAAGTGCAGGAGCTGAAGGAACTAGACCCTGTCCATCATGACAATCTCTTGCTACTGAACGAGCTTTATTAATGGTGTTTAGAATTTCCTCTTTAGTTGTTTGTATTGCTCTTTCATAAACTAAACTTTTAACTTGACTTTTTGTAGTAGGTGTCAAATCAGATACTTCTCCACATCCAATAAATAAAATAGAAACAATTATAAGTAAAAATATTTTAATAAGTGCCATACTATTTCCTTGTATTCTTTTCTGTTAAAAACAGTATACTATTTTTATACTTCAATAATATTTAACAAATTAGAATATTATATATTATTTATTAAAAAATAACAAAAAAGAGTAAAATTATCTTGTGGGAAAATTGATTTGTATAGATGACGTAGAGAGAGAGAAGAGAGTTTTTTGTTATTGGATAACTAAGCCCTCACGATTTATCTTTTCCCATTTTCCTCCATCTAGTAGTTCATCACTATCTTCTTTACATCCCATACATATCTCTGAGATACCATTGTGAAAAGGAAAAGCAAAATCATAAATAGGTTTTAGTACTATCTCTAAATTTCGATTGAAAAAACCTATTTTTCCATTGAGCTTAGTTCGTGCTAAACCATCTACAAATTTATCTGCTTTACCCTCAAAAGTTAATGTCTTCATAATCTTTCCATTTTGACGTATGTAATAGAAGCTATTTTTTATTTTAATAGGAATAACCTCTTGATTATGAAAATCTATGTGTTTAAGAAACTTTTTATTAACATAATTACTTTGAATATTTTTTTTAGGAGGAATAGGAGTTGTTTTGGAACAAGCTACTAAAAATAAAATAGATAAAATTGCTAGTAAATATTTCATTTTAGAGCTTTTTTTAATGTTAGATAGGTAAAACACGAATATTTTGGTCAAGTTTCTCTTTTAAGATATTTTCAATAGCAAAGAGTGTACCTGTATCAGCTGAGGCACAACCATTACATGCACCTAAATATCGAATGTATATGTCAATATTTACACCATTCTCTTTAATATCAAGAACTTCCATATCTCCACCATCCATGACAAGCATTTGACGAATATTGTCATCAATTACTTTGTCAACAGCTTTTAGTTTTTGAACAATAGTCATTTTTGCAAACTCAATAGTTGCTCCATCATTACCAAGCGTTGCAACTTGGGCTAACTTCTCTTTTTCATACTCTGCTAGTAAATCTACTAAGTAGATATCTTTCTCTTCGTGTCCACCAGGGCGAATACATGATTTACAGAAAGCTCCTGCTTTAGTGTAGTCTGTAATTTGCTCAACGGTTGTAAGGTCATTAAGACGAATTACCTCTTTTAAAGTACTCAATGAGACTCTTGCACACTCACAAACAATAATTTCCTCTTCAAAGCTCTCCATGTCAACGTTCATATATTGAGATGCTGCTTTCTTAATAACATCATACGCCATAACAGAACAGTGCATCTTTTGAGGTGGGACAGATGGGACATCTGGTGTATCTCTCATTGCTTTTTCTACATCTATATTGGTAATCTTAACAGCCTCTTGAACTGTTTTACCTTTACAAAGCTCTGCCATAGTATCAGAAGAGGCAATAGCTGTACCACAACCAAATGATTTAAATTTTGACTCTTTAATTACATCCGTTTTTGGGTCTACAGCCCAGTAGAGACGTACTGCATCACCACACGACTCTGCTCCAAAGTCAGCTACAATAAGTTTTGTACCCATCTCTTTAGCTTGTTCTTCTGTAATTTCACCCATATTTTTTGGGTTATTCATTAAATCTGTTACTTTTTGGCTGTATTCATCCCAGATGGTACCACCTATTAAACTATCTATTCCCATATTTTTCCTTTGTTATATTTTATATATTTATGTTCGATTAAATCGAACCTACGGTCAATAACCGTTTTAATGTCCAGTAGTTAAACCAGACTCATGACCCTCTGGGGCATAAGCATAAGAGCTTGAAATCTCTCTTAATCTATTAACAGCTTTTTTTACTACTTCAAGTGTATAGTCAAGCTCCTCTTGTGTAGTATAACGACTTAAAGAGAACCTAATAGCTGTATGAGCTAAATCTTCATCTGCTCCTATTGCTTCCATAACAGAGTTAGCTTCAAGGTCTTCAGAGGCACAAGCAGAACCAGTACTAGCTCCAATTCCTGCTTGGTTTAAGTCCCAAAGCATTGATTCACCCTCAATCCCTCTAAATGAAATAAGAATAGTATTTGGGGTTCTTCTATTTCTAGGAGTAACAACAAATGTATCAGGAATCTCTAAAAGAGCATCTTCAAACTCATCTCTCATCTCTCTTATATCGCTCATCTCAAAATCAAGTGCATCAACAGCTTGTTCCATGGCTTTACCCATACCAACAATACCTGCAACATTTAGTGTTCCAGAACGGAGACCTCCCATTTGAGAACCACCATGTAAAAGTGGTATAAGTTCTCGACCCTGTTTAATATATAATGCACCAACACCTTTTGGTCCATGGAATTTGTGTGCTGAAAATGTTAAGTAATCAACATTAAATGTTTGAACCCAAACAGGTAATTTACCAATAGCTTGAACTGCATCGCTATGAAAAAGAACATCATGCTCTTTACAAATCTCACCAATCTCTTGAACAGGAAAAATAGCACCTGTCTCATTGTTTGCCCACATTACAGAGACTAATGCCGTTTTATCTGTAATGGCATCTCTAACAGATTGTGCCTCTATTAAACCCTCAGAGTTAATTGGCAAGTATGTAACTTTACACCCTTGTGATTCAATAAACTTAGCTGTAGCAATAATTGATGGATGTTCAACTTCAGAAACAATAATATGGTTCTTTTTACCTGTTAAGATATATTCAAAATAGATAGATTTTAAAACCCAGTTATTGCTCTCTGTAGCACAAGAGGTAATAACAACAGAGTCTTTTCTATCAGCTTGAATACCTGCATAGATTTTCTCCATAGCAGTTTTAATATAAGGATGTGTCTCTCCTGCAAAAGCATGTAGAGAGTTAGGATTACCATACTTTTGTACAAAAAATGGCTCCATCTCCTCAAACACATGTGGGTCAACAATAGTAGTAGCGTTATTGTCTAAATAAACTCTCATTAATTTCCTTTGAGTCAGGCTCATAATTTTAAATCGGACAAACTTAGTCCTAATTAACTTTTTTCATACTACACCATATAACCTTAAAATAGCATAAACTATAAAAAATTTTGCGATTATACTCCTTTGATGGTTAAAAAGGAGTTATAGAAAGATTTTGTAGTTTTTAATTAACTTTTAAATATAAAATGTGATATAAAAGTGCTAATTGTTACAATAAAATAAAAAATATTATTTAATACTTTATATTCATGCTAATATATACTATTTTATAGTAAGAAGGAAAAGATATCTAAAAAATCTCCAATTCTAAAATGAAATAGAGATATAATATATAAAAGGAGTTTTTAATGATGAACCTATTAACAAAATTTTCTAGTCTTAATGACTCTAAATCTATTATTAAATCAGAAAAGAAGGATGATATAATGCCAAATCCTCTATCTATTGAAGATTATGAGGAACTTTTTCTTATTTATAAAGAAGAGAGTAATTTTAAAAAAATGGTTGAAGTTTCAGAAAAACTTTTAAGACTTCACTTGAATAAATTTGGGAAATACCATAAGAAAGCAGTTGTAGCTATTTTAAAGTTAGCTGAGGCTACTTATTCTAGTGGTGAAGAGAATAAAGCCATTCTTTTATATGAAAAAGCAATTACTATTAATAATAGAATTTATGGTTTAGATTGCTTGGAGAATGCTTCTGTATTTAGTTTACTAGGAAATATCTACTTTGCAATGGATAACCAAGAGGAGGCACTTAGTTATTACAAAAGAGCTTTAAACCTTCGTAAAGAATCATTAGGTGAGTTACATCCTCTAACAGCAAAAAGTAATCATGAATTGGGTTTCTTTTATGCTTCTATAGAAGAGTACGAATTAGCATTGCCTCTATTTGAGAGTGCTTTAGCAACACGAGTTGAGTTATATCGGATGAGTCATCCCCAGACAGCTATTAGTTACAATAGTTTAGCTTTATGTTACTATCATCTATTTGAGTATAACAAAGCGTATAAAATGATGTTAAAAGCAATTGAGATTAAAGAGTTGATTTTACCGAGTGATGATAAGAGTTTATTTCTTTGTAAAAAAAATTTAGTTGAAATGGAAAAAAATATCTCATTTAAGAGTAGTCTCTTAAGAAAACTACTCTCTTTTTTTAGAAAGTAGCTATTTGTGATTGACGAATAAATTTATCATATTCATAAATATCTTTTCTAAAGTAAGTTAGTCCATTTCTTTTAAATACTGTAAAGTATGTTGTATATATAGGTACTTTTTTTGTTAAATTAATTACCTTGTTTTTTAAGGTATATCTATATTTATCAATAACCTTTAAATCTTTTTTACTAATTTTTGACTTAAGTACATCAAGCAATTTAAATGGTTTCTCTAGTCTCATACATCCAGAACTATAGACACGGTATCTATATTGAAATAGGGACTTATTATCGGTATCATGAAGATAGACAGAGTATTTGTTTGGAAACATAAACTTGACACGTCCTAGTGCATTGTCATCACCTGGGTATTGAACAAAACGGTAAGGAATATGTCCTTTTGATTTCTCAGCATAAGGAAATAGCATTTCAGGTTTAAAGTCTTTCATCTCACCTTTTTTCTTCCATCCATAAAATACATGAATATTATGCTCTTTAAGATAGTCAGGATGTTCTTGTAGTGCAATGATTAAATCTCTTCGTACTAAATTCTCAGGAATAGTCCACGTAGGGTTAAGTTCAAGATAGGTCATGTAACTAGAAAAAAGAGGTGTAGGACGTTCAGGTCGTCCCACTACAGCACGCATATTAAGAATTGAGACTCCATTACGAAAATAATCCATTCTAAAGTCAGGAATATTAACTCTAATATATTCATCTGGAAATCTATTTGGAAAGACTTTAAGTATGTCAAGATTCGTAACAATTTGCTCTACAAGTAGATTAATAGGTTTATTAAGATAGTAGACAAGTACTTTATCTATTAGTCCATTATGCTTTAATTTAAAACGCTCTTTATAACTGTATATAGCTTGTTTTAAATCATTATCAAAAAGTTCACTAGTATTGTTTTTATTAATCATATCCCCAGTTAGTATTAAACGTTTTTTTACATCACTTACATAAGGATATATATCACCTAATTTTAAATCTCTTGCATATTTAATACGTTCAGGTTGCCCCATACTTCTATAGAACATAAGAGAATCAATTAAATCTTGATGGCGTTTTGGTAGAGGTGTTAATGAGTTGAAAAATTCATTAAGGTCTTGACTTGATATTGCTGTAAAGAGTTTAGATACAGTTGGTAGTGGTTTATTTACCATCTCCCAACTTGCTGTAATATCCTTTTCCTCTTTTAAGTTAGCTATTTTAGTCTTAACTTTATCCCAATCTATATCACTCTTAACAATAAACTTTGTTAATGCTAAGTAGGCACGAGTAAGTAGAATATCAAGTCTACTTAACTCTTGACTATTTTGATTAAGATTCATATTGTTGCTAAGTAGATAGAGATATTGTTCTATTTGACTTTGATAAAAATCTTTATATTTATAATTATAATATGGATTTTGTAGAGCTTCTCTTAATGTATTAAGATTTTTTGAATGCCCAATCCATAAAGGTTTATAGAAGTTTTTTGAGTAGAGTTCCTGAATAAGTTGTTGCTCTTCATTATATTTTGATAGCTGTTGAGGCTGATTGGTAATGATAGATTTTAGTTTATCATCAAGTTGTGTTGAGTAGAGGGTTGAAATAAAAAGCCCAAGAAAGATTAATAGTCGCAAGGGGTATCTCCTGTAATAGTAAAGTTTTTAAAATATTTATAAAAACTTAGTAAAGTATGAAATTTTTAGAGATATTTTAAAGAAATAGTATAGTCGCTTCAACCTTAGAAAACCAAGGTTGAGCATTAGAATAAATTCTAGAAGTGGTACGCTGCACCAAGAGTTGCACCCCATTGAGAAGCAGTTCCTGATTTTTTCATATAGTTTACAACATCACTAAATACTGAAATTTTATCACTAATTCCATAGTCAAGACCTGCACCATAAGAGAAACCTGTTTCCGTACCATTAGGATTTAGATTTGCTCTTGAAGCACCAAGTAAACCATAAAGATTAAGACCTTCTACATTAGGAATATCATAGTTTGGTTTAAGGTAAGCACCTACTTGTTTAAACTTATTTCCTTTATCTTTTGCAATACCATAAGTACCTCTTAACTCAGCACCTAAATAATTCATAAAGTCATAACCTAATCTACCTGTAAGTCCAATTTGTCTATCTTGAATTTTTTTATCAGTAAATAGGTTAGCTCTATCACCTTTACGTACGGCTACATCTGTTAAACCACCAGCTATATAGAGACCTAACGGTTTAGCCACTACTGGAGGAACAACTGGAACTGGAACTGGTTTTGGAGCTGGAGCTGGAGCTGGAGCTGGTTCTGGAATTGGAGCTGGCTCAACAGGAACAACAATTGGCTCTTGTTCAAAAACAGTTACAGGATTAATATCTCCCCCCGCAAAACTTAAAGTACTAATTGTAGCTAACGCTACAAGTGAATGTGTTAATTTCATATTGAAATCTCCTTTTATAATTAAAAATATATTGAAGTATAACACAAAGAGTTTAAAAGAACTCTTTAAAGTACTATATATAGATATAAAAT
>JALUKJ010000332.1 GCA_027056615.1 Campylobacteraceae bacterium
TATCTTTTTCACTCTTAAGTGTTCGTGCAGCCATATAGGCAGGAACGGAACACCCAAAACCAGTTACAAGAGGAATAAAACTCTTACCATGCAATCCAAACTTATGGAAAAATCCATCTAACAAAAAGGCAACACGGCTCATATACCCTGTAGTCTCTAAAAGAGCTATTCCAATATATAAGATAATAATATTTGGTAAAAATAGAAGTACAGCCCCAACCCCTGCAATAATTCCATCAACAATAACATTTCTTATAAACTCATTACTAATAGTTGAGCCTACCCAATCACCAAAAGCACCAATAGCACCATCTATCCAATCCATTGGTATTGCACCAAGAGTAAAAGTTAGTTGAAACAGCCCCCACATCAAAAATAGGAAAATAGGAATACCTAAATATTTATTAATTAAGACTTCATCTATCTGTTTTGTTAAACTCTTTTTACCTCTATCTCTTTGACACTTTACTGTTTCAAGATGAATCCCACGAGCAATTGCATGGTACTCATTGGCTTTTATCTCTTGGACATTTTTAGTATCATGGTGGGTGTATAGATGTTGCAGTGCTTTTAAAACAATAGGTTGTAACTCCATCATAATAGGTTCATCATGTAAATCTTTATAGAGGTCTTTATCTTCAAAGAGAAGTCGTAGAGCTATCTCTCGGTTCGATAAATCTCGTAAAGCAAACCCTTTTTGCATTAAAAAGGTCTCTATAGCTAAAACCTCTTCTTCCATAGTATCACTATAGGTAATATTGGATTTAATTCTCTCATGACTATCAGCAACTTCATGTACCTTTTCGAGTAACTCTTCAACACCCTCTTTAGTATTAGCAGAGACAAGAACAACAGGCACACCAATAATCTTCTCTATCTGCTTAACATCTATCTCAATGCCCTCTTTTTTAGCTTCATCTGCCATATTAAGAGCAAGTACCATCTTTTTGTTTAGTTTTAAAAGCTCTAAAGTAAGTAATAAGTTTCTTTTTAGATGTGTAGAGTCTAATACATTTATAATAACATCATAATCCTCATTAAGTAGATAATTATGTGACACCTTCTCCTCTTGTGAAAAGCCACGAATAGAGTAAGTACCAGGTAAATCAACCATCTCAAACATATGACAGTGGTGTTCAAAACATAGTTCTGTTTTTTCTACTGTTACTCCTGAAAAGTTACCCACCTTTAGCCCATTTGAGCCACTCATAGCATTGATAAGCATTGATTTCCCAACATTGGGTTGTCCTGCTAAGACAATTTTAATTGTATCCATTATAGTTTCTCTACCTCTATCTCATTTGCCTCTTCTGCACGAAGTCCAATAAGAGTATCATCAACTATTATCTCCATAGTCTGTTTACCTATTGAACAAGCCTCTACACTCAACTCACTACCTCTTACCACACCAAATGAAGCTAAGCGTACCTTTAAATCTTCACTACTATCTATCTTTTTAATCATGGCTCTATCACCTTTGTGTAATTCTGAAAGTTTCATTTTTTCTCCTTTTATTTAACTGCTCGTTCCCACCGTCTCGGCAATGCCAATGAAATAAGGAATTAAAACTTGGAATCCGTAGGTTCGATTTCATCGAACGTTAAAACCAAATACCAAAAATAAAATGATATTTATGGAAATTGAATTTTAATATCATGTTCGATGAAATCGAACCTACAAGATTTGAGCTTATTTCATTGGCATTAACCGTCTCGGTGGGAATGAGAAAATATTTGATTTTATAATCATAACCATTAAAAGTTATAATTAGCAAAAACTCTTAAATGTTTTGCATCATCTTCACCCACATTGTGACCTTTTAAATTTGAGGCAATAGCATGAATTTCAAAATCATCATTCATCTCATAACTCAAAACTAAATCAGCCTCAGTAGCCTCTTTTTTAGCTTCATTGGTCAAAGTAACATACTCTAACCCAATGGTTAAGCCCTCAAATACCTACTTTAGAAGCGTCATACTCTGCCCCATACCACAACGCTGTTCCATCTTTTCCTGCATTATCTAAAATAAGGTATTCAGAGTTAGAGAAAAATGGACCACCACCAAAACCAGAACTTGCACCATTATCTTTTGCTTTTGAGTAAGCTGTAGAGAGAGTCAATCCTATATTGTTTTCTGTAGCACTTAAAGTTCCACTATAGACCTTTGCATCGGCATCATTTAAATAGCTCTCTTTAGCATACTGTAATCCTACTCCATAAGTCATATCTCCTAGCTCTTTTTCATAATTGGCTTCTAAGTAAGCAATACTATCTATTTCTCCATCTTTTAAGTTGTAGTACCAAGCCCCTAGTGCTAAATCTTGAACTCCCTCATAATTCACACCTAAAACTTGCATATTGTTAGAGCCATTTACTTTAGTAAACTTATCAACCACATCAGCATCAACTCCTGCCATGCGTTGGATTTGACCTAAAAATATAGTAGTATCATCTATATCGCTATTTTCAAAAATAGCAGACTCAAAAGTATTTGGAACCATTCCAATATCATCAACCTGTGCAAATGGAGTCTCTATCTCTTGGCGACCCACTTTTAGCATACTTTTTCCAAAATCTAACTGCATATAGGCTTCACCCAAAATTGTATAAGATTTATGATTTTCACCTCTTAAAGGAACTAATTCATGATTATCATCATTAAACATAGCGTTAGAAGAGTATAGACTAGCTCCAAGAGTTACCCCATAAAAAGCACCTGTTTCAAGATGAACTTTTCCACCTATTGCATCATCTTTATATGTTCTGTCATCTGTTACATTATGTACTTGATAACTCCCTCGAATATATCCATCTACTTTTGTCTGCTCTAACGCACTACTTAGGCTTTGGGCATCTACACTCAAAATGCTTAATAGCATTAAACTCACTTTTTTCACAATATAACTCCCTTATTTTACAAACTGATAACAATTATCGTTTTATGTTTTGAATAATACTCTTTTTTATCTTAAAAAATAATAAAAGTAAGAATTGTTATCATAATAGGATTAGGTTTTAATTAGATAGAGAGAAATATTATTTCTCTCTAAAATTCTCATACTCCTCAAAAATCCCTCTATATCTATTATATAGTGTTTTAGAGGAGTATCTTGCAGTATCTAAAAACTCTTCTGCTCTATCTTTATCTATCTTCTCTGCCATTTTAAATCTTGTCTCATTATACATAAAATCTTTAACATCTATTTTAGCCCCCTTATAATCAAGTGCCAATGGATTTATAGCTGTTCCAATATATTCAGGATTAAATCTAAATAGAGGCCACAATCCACTATCAACAGCTCTCTTTTGCTGTTTCATTCCATAACGCAAATCATATCCATGTGCAATACAGTGAGAGTATGCAATAATAATAGATACTCCATCATAGGCTTCAGCCTCCATAAATGCCTTAAGTGTTGCTTTCTCATTTGCTCCAATACTAACTTTTGCCACATATACATTCTCATAAGTAATTGCCATGTGAGCTAAATCTTTAGGCATACTAGCTTTTCCACCACTAGCAAATTTAGCAACAGCACCTGTCATAGTAGCTTTAGATTGTTGCCCACCTGTATTTGAATATACTTGTGTATCTAATACTAAAATATTTACATTTTTACCACTAGCTAGAACATGGTCTAATCCACCATATCCAATATCATAAGCCCAACCATCACCACCAATAATCCATACAGACTTTTTAACTAAATAATCTAAAAGCTCCAATAGTTCTGATGAGTCATCTCTCTTTTTCAGTATATCTTTTAATTTTTCAACTCTCTCTCTTTGAGCCTCAATCTCTTTTTCAGTTTTTTGAGTTGCATTAATAACCTCATCTTTTAGTGAACTATCTATATCTAATTTAGATAAAAGCTCTTTTGCTCTATTTGCATGGTTATCAATAGCTAGTCTAAAACCTAATCCAAACTCTGCATTATCTTCAAATAGTGAATTTGACCAAGCTACACCTCTACCTTGAGAGTTCTTTTTCCAAGGTGTTGTTGGTAGATTTCCACCATATATTGAGCTACAACCTGTAGCATTTGCTACTATCATTCTATCTCCAAATAGTTGACTAGCTAGTTTTAGATATGGAGTCTCTCCACAACCTGGACAAGCACCACTAAACTCAAATAGTGGCTCTAAAAATTGAGCCTCTTTCATTTTAGAGTGGTCAAGTTTATCTCTATCTATACTAGGTAGAGATAGGAAATAGTCCCAATCATCTATTGCATTATCTTTTAGCTCTAATTTTGAGGTCATATTAATAGCTTTTTTACTACTATCTTGTTTATTAACAGCAGGACACTCCTCTACACATAATGAACAACCTGTGCAATCCTCTATAGATACTGTAATATTAAATAGGTCTCTTTTCTTATTAAATATTTTACCCTTTGCAGGTACTCCATTAAATCCACTAGGTGCATTTTGGAGTAAATCTTTATCAAAAACTTTAGAGCGAATAACAGAGTGTGGGCAGACTGTAACACATCTATTACACTGAATACATATATCACTATCCCATACAGGTACTTCAATTCCTGTATTTCTCTTCTGATATTGTGTTGTTCCAAGTGGCCAAGTTCCATCTTCTGGCATATCAGAGACTGGAATATCATCACCCTTAAACTCAACCATCTTTTTAGTAACTCTTGCTATAAATTCACTATAATCTCCCTTTAAAGATGGAGCTAACTCTTTTTGGGTTGTTATTTTATCTGGTACTTTAATCTCAAATAGATTTTCTAGTGTATTATCTACTGCATGAAAATTCATCTCAACTATCTTTTTACCTTTAGATGAGTATGTTTTTTTAATAGACTCTTTAATCTTATCTATTGCCTCATCTTGTGGAAGTATTCCACTAATAGCAAAGAAACATGTCTGCATAATAGTATTAGTTCTTCTACCCATTCCACTCTTCTTTGCTACGGCATAAGCATTGATAGCATAGAATTTTAGATTTTTATCTATAATTCTCTGTTGTGCAATTTTAGGCAGACTATCCCAAACTCTATCTTTTGGATATGGAGTATTTAGTAGAAATACACCATTATCATGAGCTATCTCTAAAATATCTAATTTTTCTAAAAATACTGCCTGATGAACTGCTATAAAGTTAGCTTTCTCAATTAAATAGCTTGATTTTATTGGGGTTTGACCAAATCTAACATGTGATATAGTCATAGTTCCTGATTTATTTGAGTCATATACAAAATATCCCTGTGCATAGTTATCCGTCTGAGTTCCAATAATTTTAATTGTATTTTTATTTGCCCCAACAGTTCCATCTGAACCCAAACCATAAAATAGTGCTTGAAATTGGCTCTCTTCTTCTAATATAAAGCTCTTATCAAACTCTAATGATGTTTGAGTAACATCATCATTAATACCTATAGTAAAGTGATTTTTAGGATTATCTTTTTCTAACTCATCATATATAGCTTTTACCATAGCAGGAGTAAACTCTTTAGATGAGAGTCCATATCTACCTCCAACTATCTTTGGCATATTAAACTCTAAAATATCTTGATTTTCAAATAGTGAAGTTACTACATCATGATATAGTGGTTCACCTAAACTACCTGCCTCTTTTGTTCTATCTAAAACTGCAATAGATTTTACAGATTTTGGTATCTTAGATATAAAATCTCTACTTGAGAATGGAAGAGCTAAACGAACTTTAATTAATCCAACTCTATACCCATTACTATTTAAATACTCTATAGTCTCCTCTACTGTATCGGTAGCTGAAGCCATAACAACAATTATTTTAGTTGCATCTTTAACACCAACATAGTCAAATAGATGATAACTTCTACCTGTTAGCTTAGCAAATTTATCCATCTCCTCTTGTAAAATAGATGGAACTTTTTGATAATATCTATTTACACTCTCTCTCCCTTGAAAATATACATCTGGATTTTGTGCTGTTCCTCTTAGAACTGGATTATCAGGGGTTAATCCTCTCTTTCTATGGGCATTAACCAAATTAATATTTATCATCTTTTTCATAATATCTTCATCTATTAACTCAATTTTACTAACCTCATGAGATGTTCTAAATCCATCAAAAAAGTGTAAAAATGGAACTCTAGCTCTTAGAGTAGCACTTTGAGCAATTAGTGCAAAATCATGAGCCTCTTGTACATTAGCAGAGGCTAAAAGTGCAAAGCCTGTCTGTCTAACACCCATTACATCTTGATGGTCACCAAATATAGATAGACCCTGCATAGCTAAACTTCTTGCTGCTACATGAAATACAGTTGATGTTAACTCTCCTGCTATCTTATACATATTTGGTATCATAAGTAGCAGACCTTGAGATGCTGTAAATGTTGTTGTTAATGCTCCTGTCTGTAAAGCTCCATGAACAGCACCACTAGCACCTCCCTCACTCTGCATCTCATAGATAGTTGGGATAGAGCCAAATATATTTTTCTCTCTTTTTGTACTATACTCATCACAATGCTCTGCCATTGGAGATGATGGAGTAATAGGATATATTGCAATTACTTCATTTATTTTATGTGCTACACGAGCTACTGCCTCATTTCCATCTACTGTTACAAATTTTGACATTTTTATATATTCCTAATAATTTTTGTGGAATTGTATATCAAAAAAGATTTACCATCCATTAGCTATAATCACAAAATTATTTTAAAGAGGTTTTATGCAACACTTACTTGATACCAATGACTTTAATGACCAACAATTACAAAAGATTATGGACGACTCATATTCTTTCAAAAAGCAGATGCCTTCTAAACTTTTAGAAGATAAACTACTTATTACTCTCTTCTTTGAAAGTTCAACTAGAACACGTAGCTCTTTTGAAGTGGCAGCTAAACGTTTAGGGGCTTCTGTAGTACACCTTGACCCATCTAAAAGCTCTACTAACAAAGGAGAGAGTCTTGAAGATACCTTTGAGAACTTAGCTGCAATGGAGCCAGATGGAGTGATTATACGTCATGAGTTTAATACTACACCTAAGAAGTTGGCTAAAAAAGAGTTAACCCCTATTATTAATGCAGGAGCAGGAAACTATGCTCACCCTACTCAAGCACTTCTTGACTGCTTTACAATGATGGAACACTTCTCTTGTAAAACACCACAAGAGTTAAAAGGAAAAAGTATTGCTATTGTGGGTGATATTGTAAGCTCTAGGGTTGCTAGTTCTGGTATTCGTCTTTTTCATAGACTAGGTATGAATGTAGTGCTTGTTGCTCCAAAACCCTTTATGCCAGACAATGACCTACCAAAATATGAACACTTAGATGAGGTTATTGACAAAGTAGATATTATTATGAGTCTACGAGCTCAACTAGAGAGACATAAAGCACCTATTTTTGAGGACTACAATGAGTATGCTAAAGAGTATTGTATTACTAGTGAGCGTTTAGGAGATAGAGATATTTTACTACTTCACCCAGGACCTGTAATGAGAAATATAGATATTAGTGATGAGATGTTAAAAGATAAACGTTGTAAAGTTTTAGAGCAGGTTAAAAATGGTGTTTTTGTACGTATGGCAATCTTAAAAGCTATTCTTTTGGATAGTTAATGGAGTCTATGGACAAGCTTGGTAGGGCAAGAGAGCCTTTTTTATTTGTTCTCTCTTATGACCTAAAAGAGCAGTTTGTTCAACCTCTCTCCTCTCTTGATGAGAATATCTTTTTTAAAATTGGTAATCAACGTAACTATCCACAACAGCCTCTTAAAAAATCTTACTTCTTAAAAAAAAATCCTATCTCTTTTTTACAGTATAAAGAGGCTTTAGAAAAGGTATTAGAAGAGATATGTTTGGGTAATACATATCTGCTAAATCTTACTTTTGAAACTCCCATAGAGTCAAACCTTTCTCTAAAAGAGATATTTACTTATGCTAGAGCAAAATATAAACTCTACTTTAAAGGAGAGTTTATCTG
>JALUKJ010000333.1 GCA_027056615.1 Campylobacteraceae bacterium
GCACTTTTAGGGTATGAGCCTAAAAAAGTAGCAGTTGCTGTTAGTTTTGTAGTACCTTTTTCTGCACTTGGTTCATTTTTTACATATTCAACTTATGTACCACTTGATTGGATTATGCTTCTTGTTGTTGCACTTTCAGCTATTGTAGGAGGCTATATTGGAAACTATATGATGCACTTTAAGCTAAAACAGAGTCACATTAAAAAGATTATGGCAGGGCTTCTTTATCTTTTGGCACTTAAATTACTTTGGCACTTTATATTATGAAAATCAATACAACTTTCTCTGTAGTTATTCGTATAGTTCTGTGGCTCTTTATGATAATAGGTGGTGCAGTCTATGCTTATAAAATAGATAAAAATGACCTTCTTTTTCACTCACCACTATTTCATCTGCTTTCAGCACTTATTGGTCTTTTTATATTGCGTTTGGCATTTCGTTCAGCATCAAATGGTGGTAAAGAGTTAGCAAAAGGAAGAGATAAAACTATGCCAAGATTAGAGACAAACAGACTTATCACAACAGGTATCTATAGTTGTATGCGTCACCCTATGCTGTTTGGTCTTACACTTTTACCTCTTGGCTGGGCATTACTTTTGGGTATGCCTACTTTTATCTGTGTTATTGCTCCTTTGGAGATGATTTTTATTATTTTTATGGTAATCGTTTTTGAGGAGATGGAGGTTAAAAGAAAATTTGGTGATGACTATAAAGTCTATTCACAAAGTGTTCCTATGGTCTCTTTTAAGCGTAGATGTTTAAGAAAGCTTTTTAGGAGATATAAAAGGTAAAATTATTTTTTTAATTTTAAACTCATAATTAAACTTACAGATAGAAATATTACCATAAATTAACATAGAAAACAATCTATTTAAACATATTCTAAAATAGGCATTTATTCTCCACAATCAAGACACAAATTGTGACTATAATTTCCACATGAGAGATATTTTTTTTCTTCCTATTTTTAATATCTCTTCATACTGTCCAAATAGTTTCTACTTCATATTTTTTTATCTACCATAGCCGATTAGGCAAGGTAGGGACTTTTTTCTTTGATTTTCATATTATATATCAAAAAAGTAAACTATTCTTGAATAATATTATTTGTTTTTTTTAAACAACTACTCCATTTAAAGATAATTGTAATATAATTATTAAAATTTATATTTAAGGTTTATTTAAATTATGAAAAAGCTAATATTTTTATTCTTAATATCTATTTTTACACAGCTCTCTGCAACTAATATACAGCAGATTAAAAGTGCAGCACGTTATGGAAATATTTATGCACAGTATGATTTAGGAGTATGCTATAAGTATGCAAAAGATACACCTAAAAATCTACATAAAGCATTTAATTGGTTACACAAAGCAGCCCTTAAAGGGCATAGTCTCTCTCAATATGAGTTAGCCTTAATGTTCCACTATGGTCAAGGAGTACGCCAAAATGCTGAATTAGCAAGACTTTGGTTTACACGAGCAGCAAAGAGAGGGCACCCTAAGGCACAAGATATTCTATATAGATTCTATTCAGCTAAAAAACCTTCATATCTAAAAATTAACAAATTAAGATTTAGTCGAAATTTTAGACAATACAGATAAGAGTTTTGGTATGCTATCATAGTCTATTTTAAGGAGTGACTATGAAAGATTTTTTTAAGGAGTATCCACTCTTTATCTCTCTTGTTACATTAGGAATTTTTACTGCTTACGAACATGCTTTTAGTCAGACCCCTTTGGGAAATATTGTAGGCTTTGTTATTTTATTTGCTGTTATTGTATATGCCTCTTTGGCTGTTGCACACCATGCAGAGATGTTAGCAGAGAAGTTTGGTGAACCTTATGGAACACTTATTTTAACCATGTCTGCTGTTACTGTTGAGGTTATGATTATTGCTATTATGATGCTTCATGCACATAATCCTATTTTAGCACGAGATACCATCTACTCTGCAATTATGTTAGATATTAACGGACTACTTGGTTTTTCAGCAATTATTGGTGGAATTAAGTTTGGAGAACAGCCTTACAATATAGACTCCTCAAACTCCTATATCTCTATGTTACTAGTTGCAATTGGACTTTCAATGGTACTCCCAAATCTTATTGATGCAGAGCATATAGGCTCTTATATGTGGTTTATTGTAGGGGTATTTATATTGCTCTATATTGTTTTTACAAAGGTACAGTTAAAAAAACATAAATACTTCTTTGAGTATAAAAGTGAAGAGAGTTGTACTAAAGAGACTTGTCATCATGAAAATATTAATGGTTGGTACCACTCTATTTTACTTGCTATATATATTACACTTATTGGTTTTATGTCTGAAATTTTAGCTGTTTTTATGGAACATAATTTGGAATATTTAGGTTTACCTTTAGCTTTAGGGGC
>JALUKJ010000334.1 GCA_027056615.1 Campylobacteraceae bacterium
GGTAAAGACATTTTTTTTGGTGGTGGTTTGAATATCTACACCATCAAAATGGTGTTGTTTTCCCACGATACAGTTATTGGGATAGTTTTCTTTTAGTGCTTTTGCGTTATCTACAAATATCATTGAACGGTAATCGTTTGGTAGTTTTCCGTTGGTTGTGTAGTAGATAATGTCGGGTTTTTCGGGTTTGTATTTGTATCGTTGTAAATCTCTTCTAAAAAATTTATCTAATGTGCCACTTAGAAAGATGGCATCTAAATTATAGATACGTTGAAACTCTTTTGAGGGATTCAAGGTTAACTCATGGGCTTCATCTATAATTAATCTGATTTTTTTGCTATCTATTAACGCTTTGAACTCTGCGTTACTGGTGTAGTGACCGTAAAATTTGTGAAATGTGATAATTGCTCCATCTTTAAAGATTTTTTCTAAAACCGAGGCTGTGTTATCTCCTTTAAACATATTACATTGTCTTGATTTGGGAACGATGATTAACGTACCTGCTACCCCTTCGTATTGATATGTTTTTCCTGTATGTTGTTTTGAGACAACCACGCCTTGGGTTATTGTTTTAAAGGTGGGAAACTTTCCTGTATAGTTAAACACTATCTCCTCTTCTACTGGGCTAGGTGGTAGCTGTTTTTCTATCTCTTGTTCAATAAGTTCAAGCCAATGGATAGGCTCATCTTTGATAAAATCTCTTAAATCGTACCCTGCTTTTAGCTCTCTGTTTAAAACTTTTTCAAAATCAATAGCTATTTTATCTCCTGTTATTTTTTCGGTTACTTTCTTTTTGAAAGGGTTAAATTGAAGAGGGTTTTTAAAGCATTGGTAGCGTTTATCTGCTTGATTTACAATCTCTTTTTTGTCATTGTCTTCAAGTATTACAGCCGTTACGGCACGAGGAAGCAGAGCATTAATGTCTATTCCGTCTGATTGCATGACAATATAATCTAACTCTGACGCGTTTAAAATTAGAAATTCGGCTATTCCAGAGGCTACAAAAACATATTTTTTACCTGTAACTCTTGATGGTGCAAACTTGCCACTTCCACCTTTTAGACCAAGCCATTTAATGTTTCCAACTTGCCGTTTTTTGATGTTGACAATATTTCTTTTTTCATCAATCAGACTGATTACCAAGGTGTCATTTTTATCATCGTAGCCAATATATTGATTATTTTTTGAGTGTTTTAGATGTTTTGTCTCTTCTGGAATAAGCTCAAAAAGAAGCTCAAAAATTCTTTTTCTGTTATTTTCGATGGATTTGTGAAAATTTTTTTGTTGATAGGTAAAATTTGGTATTTTATTTTTAGTTGTTTTATGAAATGGATTAAATCTATTAAAAGTATCTTTAAAACTCGAAAAATCCAGTTTTAAAATATCTTTTATAAGCGAAAAAGCCCCACCTTTTTCATTGCAAGAGTGACAATAATAGCCTCCATTTTCAAACAAAACAAAAGGTCGTGAGCTATCAGACCCACAAATTGGGCATTTGGCTCTAAAGTTTGTTCCTGATTGAATACAGTTTTCTAAATTGTCGGTAAGATTGGTAATAGTTGATTGATGGTGTGTAATTGGTTTGAAGAATGACATAAGATACCCTTGAAAATATAATATTTTCAAGAGTCCACTACCAACATCTCTTGATAAAAATCAGATAGAATTGTGCATCACAACAGCAGAATTTAATAGCTATTTCTGTAAAATTCTTTTGGAAGTGAAGCTGTTGGTTTTGACGACGCGGGGGCTTCACTTCTTCTATCTGACTTTCTTTTCACACATCTTATAACAAATTTGCTTAGATAATAACTGACATTCCCCACCCCTAAATCAACAAATAATTAATTAAATAATCACGCCCTAAAACCCTAAGTAAGGTATGGTGATAATCCTTCAAATTCATAACAATCTGTTGAGTATCACCAATAGAAAGAAGATGAATATCAATAAAAGTTTGAAAAACCCAACGAGTAGTAGGTTTTTGCGTAGGTTTGCCCTTTTGGTCAATAAAAAATTCATCTTCCTCTTCAAGAGAAGTTCTAATTTTACGCTCTAAAGAGGCATAAACCATTAAACATAGAGTCATAATAAAAAGAAGAGCCTCTATTCGTTCAGGTTTTTTAAGATAGAGCGAATCAGCTAAAAATTCAGGACTTTTAATAAAACGGAAACCTCTCTCAACAACAAACTGATTTTTATAGACATCAATAATCTCCTCAGGCTCTATATTTAGGTCATTTGAAGCTAAAATAAAAATAGATTTTCTCCAAAGTTTTTGATGATATGGTTCAATTTTAAAGCAATAGTTTGACTCAATAGAATATTCATAATAATCAGGTTCTTGATTTTTTTTAGGTTTTCCTCTCTTTTTATATCGTTTATGCGTT
>JALUKJ010000335.1 GCA_027056615.1 Campylobacteraceae bacterium
CGGGTTCTGATTTTTTGTTCGATGAAATCGAACCTACAGGATTTGAGCTTAATTCATTGGCATTGGACTAAAGTCTCCGATTCCTAAAAAAAGTGTAAACTACTTTTCGGTAGATATGAAGGATACCGATTAAATGCACAAAAAATTAGAAGATATGTTAGGTCGCTTTGGTGGCTTTGTTCATGATAACCCATTTAAGGTTCTACTTCTAGTGGTTCTATTGTTAGCTTTCCCAATTGCCCATGTTCCACAAATAAAGATGGATACCTCTACCGAGGGGTTTATGCATGATGATGACCCAGTTTTACTTACCTACAATAAGTTTCGAGCTCAGTTTGGACGAGATGAGAGGATTATCTTGGCTATTGAAGATGACAATATATTCTCTATTGACTTTTTAACCAAACTTCGTAATCTTCACAAAGATATAGAAAAAAACGTTCCCTATCTTGATGATGTTACATCTTTATACAATGTCCGAAATACACGAGGTAAAGGTGACCAACTTATTACCGATGATTTGCTAGAGCCATTTCCAAAAACAGAACAAGATGTAGCAAATATTAAGAAAAGAGCTATGGAGTCACACTTCTACAAAGATTTATTCTTAAGTCAAGATGGAAAGATGACTACTATTGTTATTGAGACTGATGCTTACTCTCATGAGGGAGAGCAAGAGGTAAGTGTAGAAGATGAGTTTAGTGATGGATTTGATGATGAGGCAACTCAAAATACGGTAGATAACCGAAAATTTTTAACCGATCAAGAGAACCATGAACTACTACAAGCTTTACAAAAGGTGACAAATAAATATAAAAAGCAAGGGCTTAAAATCTATATGGCAGGTTCACCTGCTGTAAACAATCAACTCAAAGCTCAAATGAAGTCAGATATGCAGAAGTTTATGCGTATTACTTTTTTGATTATTTTGGTCTTTTTATTTATTGTATTTAGACGAGTTACGGCTGTATTATATCCACTTTTGGTAATTATTCTTTCACTCCTTGCAACTATTGGAACAATGGCATGGAGTGGCACAGCCTTTAAGTTACCAACTCAGATTGTACCTTCGCTTCTTATTGTGGTCTCTGTTGGGGCAACGGTGCATATTTTGTCTATATTCTTTGACAAATTTAATAAAACAGGTGACAAAAGAGAGGCACTCTCTTATACTTTGAAACATTCAGGTTTAGCTATTGCAATGACCTCAATTACTACGGCTATTGGGGTTGGGTCATTTGCAGGAAGTGCTGTTGCTCCAGTCTCTGATTTGGGAATTTTTGCTTCACTTGGAGTTTTGATTTCTCTCTTTTTAACTTTGACTCTACTACCTGCACTTTTGTCAATAACTAAACTTAAACCAAAAAGAAGTAAAACAACTGATGCACTTGATGAGATAATGAAAAAACTAGCTGTTATACCTATCAAATATACTAAGACAGTTTTAACTCTTAGTACTATTTTAGTAATATTAGCATTAGTTGCTTCTTCCCAAGTTAAGCTATCGCATAACCCTCTAAAGTGGTTTCAACCAGATGTTCCAACACGAATTGCTACAGAGGTTATTGACCAAAAGATGAATGGTTCAGTTACTATTGAATTGGTAGTTGACACAGGCAAAGTAAATGGTTGGCAAGACCCCGAACAACTTAAAAAGCTTAATGAACTATCGGCTAAATTAGAAAAATATAAAGATGACTATACACATGTTGGTAAAGTAGTCTCTCTAGCAACTATTGTAAAAGAGACTAACCGAGCTTTACATGAGAACAAAGAGGAGTACTACACTATTCCAACTAAACAAGACTTAGTATCACAAGAGCTACTACTCTTTGAAAACTCAGGTTCTGATGATTTAGAAGATGTAGTTGATAGCCAATTCTCTAAAGCAAGAGTTACAATTAAGCTACCATGGCAAGATGCCATTCACTCAACTAAAGTATTAGATTATGTAACTAAAGAGGCTAAAAAAACATTTGCTAAAGATAAAGTAGAGACCACAGGAATGACACCACTTTTGGTAAACACCTTCTCACAAGCTATTCACTCATCAATAGTTAGTTACCTTATTGCAGGAGCAGGAATTACTCTAATGATGATGCTTATTTTAGGTTCATTTAGATTGGGGCTTTTAAGTATGGTTCCAAATGTAACACCAATTATTATGGGACTACTTGTAATGTATTTAGGAGATATGCCACTAGATATGTTTACCCTACTTATTGGGTCAATTGCCATTGGTCTAGCTGTTGATGACACCATTCACTTTATGCATAATTTTAAGCGATACTACTTAGAAAGTGGTGACCCTGCCAAGGCAATAGAGCAGACTTTCTTTACTACAGGTAAAGCAATGGTAATTACCTCTATTGTTCTATCTCTTGGTTTCTTTGCCTACTTAGCAGCCAATATGATTTCTGTTCAAAATTTTGGTATGATTACAGGTTCTGTTATCTTATTTGCTCTTTTTGCTGACTTGCTTTTAGCTCCTGCTTTAATGATGGTTGTGGCTAAGAGAGGGTGGATAAAGTAGTAGGTTTTCTCTAGTTCCTACATTTTAGTAGGAACTAATTAGAATATAATACTATACAAAGATAAAAACAATCGTAAAAATCAATCTAAATTCAAATGTTTAAGGTGTCATCATGAAATTAATGCTGACATTACTTCTAAAAGAGAGTCATTTTCATAATCTTAACTATATTTTTTAAATTTACTTTAGAGTTGTCAATTGATATTGACAAAATACCCCAAATGGAGTACAATAACTTCAAAACTATCACAAAGGTATTAAATCATGAAAATTCAAACAAGTGTAAGAGTAGAAGATGTGTTTTACAATGAAGCAAAAGAGGTCTTTCAAAGGTTTGGTTTGAGCTTTGGAGATGCTGTTAATATATTTCTAGCCAAAGTTGCGATGGAAAAAGGTATTCCTTTTGATTTAACACTTCCAAGTAATGAGCTAAAAAACCGTCTTACAAATATAGAAACCAATACCAACACTCAAACTTATAAAACATCGGATGCTCTTTTTGACGATTTAGGAATCTAAAATGCTAGAAATCAAGATTGAAAAAGCTTTTAAAAAAGATATTGCTAGAGATAAAAAGAGTGGACTTTATAATGAAGAGGATTTTAAGCTTTTAAAGATGATGATTAATGACCTTCAAAATGAACAAGAGATAGATGAAAAGTTTAAGCGACATCCGTTGAAAGGAAATATGAAAGGTTTTGAATCTATTCATCTAAAAGGAGATTGGATTTTGATTTTCAAGGTAGATAATGAGTTTTTAAATTTGATTATGTTGGGGAAGCATACACAGGTTTATAAAAAGTTTAAGTAAAGTAAATTTGGGGAACTAATTAATGGTAAGCTTCACACAAAATTCATACCCACAATATCATCAAACGAAAAGCTCTCTTGACTCCAAATTTTATTTCCGTCTTCTTGTTCTATCTCAATAAAAAAGTAGTCAAAATCTCCCTCTTTATCGGGGTCTATTTTAAAATCTATAAATTTATGTATAATAACTGTTTTTGTTCCTAGAGCTGTAACCACTACTTGCTCTATCTTTCTATCTTTAAAATCTTTCATCAAAATATCATATTGAGTCAATGGTTCAATTCTAATTTTTGATGGGTTTTGGTAGAGATACTCCCACACTTTTAGAGCCTCTTCTTTTTCTAGTATAGTTTTACTTTCATTGACAATTTTACCTAAAAGACCCTCTTCATCTATATAAAAAAATGTCCATTTTAGGTAGCCTAGTTCTCTTAGATTATTACATAACGTTTGATTTTTATATCTTTCTATAAGATGACTTTTCCAACCATAAAACTTTTTTTGTCTGTCTTTGAGTTGTAGAACGTCCTCTTTTTTATGAGTGGTAAATTTGATATGGGTTATCTTTCTTCCTGTTTTTATTAGTTCATAAGATAAGGTAAATGAGATGTTGTCGCTTTGGTTTATTTCGTCTATGGCTACATCTATGACTCTTTTTCTAAAATCTTTTATGCTTGAATATTGACCTTTTTCAAGACCTATTAACTCTTTAAAAATCTCTAAAGCTATTTTTGGAATTTGCACATTTATATAATCTTCTGCCAACTCATAAAGAGCAATAGAGTATCTACTTCTAAGCCCTTTTATTGCAACCAAATTAATCTTTCCAAATATTTTAGGATTTAAAATCATCTCTTCTATTTGATGAGGAAAAGAGTATTCAATAATCCCTTTTTTATAGGTAAAACCAGCAATTAAAGAGAATGAACCCCACTCTTTGCTTCTTTTATTTTTGCCTAGAAGATTATAGGTAACAGAAGTTTTATGTAAAATAGACAACTCTGTTTTTAAAAAACTATAATTTTCACTACCAATTCCAAAAAATATTAATAGTTCATCAGCTGTTACTCTAAATTTTCTTACATTAGAGTTTCGTTGAAACTCATTTTTTGCAATCTTTAACATATAGTTATAACTTTTTCTCTGTACAGCTGTTATTTTATTACTTATTTGGATGCTAGAGCTATGTTTATCTATAATAATCTCATTTGTATTCATACTTAGCATTTTAACACCTTTTGTTTTAAAGAAGAAGTATAACTAAACTTAGGACAAATTAAACTTGTTTACGCCTAAGACATTAGCACTGTCCTAAGTTAACATTACCATTGTCCCTAGTTAACATTATAGTTGTCCCCTTAAACATTACTGTTGTCCTATGTAACCCTCTGTAAACCCCATATTTTAGGTATTTAAAAACTCCTAAAAGAGAAGAAAAGAGATTTAAACGCTCTTAAACTGAAGAAGCACCTGCATATTCTATATTTAGTTCATTCCCATATATGAATGAATACTAATGAGTAAAAAGTACACACCCTTTTTAGTTTATTACTCACTTAATCTGTTATAATTTTAATACTAAATAAAAGGATTTTAATGCAGTGGAAAAAAGAAAAAATTACTATAGCTGATGGAACAGAAGTTGATGCACAAGCTCCTATTATTATCTCTGCTAGTCGTTCTACTGATATACCAACATTTTATAGTGATTGGTTTATAAATAGATGGGAAGCAGGATATTTAAAATGGATAAATCCTTTTAATGGTAAACCTCTCTATGTCTCTTTTAAAAATACAAGATTGGTTGTTTTTTGGACTAAAAATCCTAGACCAATGTTTAAATATCTTGATTATATGGATAAAAATATACCAAATTACTATTTTCAATACTCACTAAATGATTATGATGCAGAGGGATTTGAAGCAAAAGTTGCTAGTGTAGAGAGTCGGATTAAAACTTTTAAAGAGTTGTCTGATAGGTTAGGTAAAAAGAGGGTAGTTTGGAGATTTGACCCTTTGATTTTAACCGATAAAATAGATGTTAATGAACTTTTGAGAAGAGTTAAAAATATTGGAGACCAATTAAAGAGTTATACAGAAAAATTGGTATTTAGTTTTGTAGATATTAGCATTTATCGAAAAGTAGAAAACAATTTAAAAAAAGAGAATGTAAATTATATAGAGTGGACTCCTACACTAATGGATGAGTTTGCAAAGGGTATATCTGAGATTAATAAAGATTGGGGTTTAGAGCTTGGAACTTGTAGTGAAAAAATTGACCTTGATAGATATGGGATTGTTCATAACAAATGTATTGATGATGATTTAGCTATAGACCTTTTTAGTCACGATAAAAAGCTGATGGATTTTTTAGGTGTTGAGTTTGAAGAAGCAAGTCTATTTGAAAGTGAACGAAAAATAGTTAAAAAACGAAACCTTAAAGACAAAGGTCAAAGAGAAGATTGTGGCTGTGTCATGAGTAAAGACATAGGACAGTATAATACTTGTCCACATGAGTGTAATTATTGTTATGCAAATACTTCTAAAGAGATTGCTAAGAAGAATTATAGGTTGCATTTGGGGAATTTGAATGGTGAGACTATTAAGGGGGAGTAAAAAGTAATGATTTTGGGTGAACATACAGAATATTTTTGTGAACATTGTTTTGAAGATGAAAATATAAAGCAATATATTAGAGATAATGGAAAACCAACAAAAGAAGTATTTGATTGTAGTTTTTGTACTTTTGAAACGGAAGTAGATATAGATGAATGCATTGATGAATATATTCAAAAATGTATGGAAATTCAAGAAGAAAAATTAACAAAACAAGACTTTGAAGATAGAAAAATAGAGTTATATATACAATGTAGAAAAAAGTGTAAAGAGAAATATAAAAAGATATGTGAAGATAAATATATTGAGACTACATATATTATTAAAAAAGAAAGACTTATACAAAAGTTTAAAGAAGTTATTTTAAAGTTATATAGCTATGATTGGAATAATAATTATGATGATATGTGTCATAATGCAACTCAAAATTATTGTGAGGGAAAAGAAAATCCTGAATCTTATGCTAACTTAGTAAGTATAAATGATTTAGAAGGAATTGAAGGAAAAGAGGAATATAGATTTTCTACTTTAGAAGAGGTTTTAAATGCTATTGGAATTGATGATATATCTGAAGAATTTTTAGAAATTTTTCATAAATATGTTACTACTCCTAATGAAGTTTATAGAGTTGAAAAAGATGGAGGTACTTTAAGAGATTGGGGGATGGAAACAAATGTTTGGAAAAATAAATGTTTATATGCACAAGAACAATATAAAATAACTTTATGGAGAAAATTTAGTGAATATACTAAATATAAAGCAAGATTTTTTACACATAAAGATGATACTTTTAGTGTATCTAAAGAGTTACAAAAATTTAATTTATTATTTAAGAAACTAATTGTTAATGTAGAGGAGAGAATATATAGAGCAAGAGTTATAGATAGTGATAAAACTTTATCTAATATACAAAAAAATCCTGCTACGGAGTTAGGTAAAGCACCAAAAGAGATAGTGAAAAACAATCGTTTTAGTCCAATAGGTATATCGTATGGTTATTTTGCATTCGATAAAAATACGGCTTTAGCAGAGATAAGAGCTACAATGGAACAAAAGATAGCTATTGGTTGTTTTGAACTAAATAAAGTTTTAAAATTAATAGATTTTTCTAAAGATAGTTTTGAAAAATATATAAATCCATTTTTTCATAATTTTGCTAATGATATGTATTGTGAGTCTCGTTTGATTAAAGAGTTTGTAAAAGATATTTCAAAACCAATTAATGATAATGAAATAGAATATATACCTACTCAAATTTTATCTGAATATATATGGTCATTAGGTTATGATGGTTTTATATTTGATAGTAGTCAACGCAAAAATGGGAAAAATATAGTTATTTTTGAAGAAAATCCAGATTATATAGATTTTGAAATTGTTAAAATAATAAGTAAAGATATTGCATACACCTATGAAATAAATCAGGAATAAGAAATGCGAAAAAATCTAATAACATCTAACAAAAATAGCACACTATCTTTAAGCAGAACTAAAAACTTATTAAACATTACAAATAAACTTATATCAAAGAAAAAAAATGAGTTAGTAGATGATAGTTGGATAGAAAGACTTTGGGCATGGGCAGATGAGAATGATATATCAAAAGAATATTTACCTAGAGATAAAGAAAAATTATTAAACTTAAAAGAGCTTGATTTATATGATAATCAACTAACAGAACTACCAAAAGAGATAAGTAATCTTATTAATTTAACAAAACTTAATTTATCTTATAATAACTTACAAAGGCTACCTAAAACTATAAAAAAATTAACTAATTTGATTAAACTTAATTTGGAGAATAATCCTATGGAAGAAGAATTACCTAAAGAAGTTATGAATCTTATAAAATTAAAAGAAATTAATTTATGTTATACCTTAATAAGTAAAATACCTAAAGAGTTGTTTTATTTATTAAGTTTAGAAAAAATTTATTATAATACTT
>JALUKJ010000336.1 GCA_027056615.1 Campylobacteraceae bacterium
CTATTATCTCTTGCATATCTCTTCTTTAAATTTATTTAATTTTTTTTCATCTGCGTGAATCTTCC
Organism: Campylobacteraceae bacterium; assembly: GCA_027056615.1. GTDB lineage: Bacteria > Campylobacterota > Campylobacteria > Campylobacterales > Sulfurovaceae > UBA1140. The sequence continues at coordinate 66 of JALUKJ010000336.1, forward strand.
AAGCCACACTATTGGCTAGAAACTCTCGCTCTACTTTAGTTATGTTTAACTTTTTTAAAATATATTCTCTTTTTTGTACATCACTATAACTAGAGTCAAACTCATAGCTAAACTCTTTTTCATATTTAAGAATATTAGCTTGACTCAAAACCTCTTTAACAGCCGAAGCATATGCTCTAGCCATACCACCTACACCAAGCTTTATACCTCCAAAATAGCGAATAGTTAAAATAGCTACGTTCACCATCTCTTCACCACGTAGTACATTAAGAGAAGGAATACCTGCACCACCTTTAGGTTCACCATCATCAGAGAAGTTCTCTATTATTTGGTCAAATTCATTAAAGTAACGCAAGGCATATACTACATGGTTAGCTTTTGGATTTTGTTCTTTAAGTCTATTTTGCAGACCATCAAACTCTTCAATTGGTACTAAATGTGTAATAAATTTTGAGCGTTTAACCTCATAGTTAGCTACAAAAGCCTCTTGTACTGTCTGCATTATAGATAATTTACCTTTTTAGCTATAAACTCTGCAAAATTATCACTATCATTAAAGCATTTTGCTACTCTATAATCATTATATTTTATCTTATTAGCTATCTCACGGTGCTCAATATCTAGTTCATAAACTGTCTCAGAGTTATCAATAGTAAAAGCTAAAGGGTAGATAAGCACTTTTCTATTGTAAGGATTACGCAATACATCAACTAAATTTGGCTCCAACCATGCAGAATTACCTACTTTTGATTGATAGACTAACTTAATATTTTTAAATTTTATACCTCTCTCATGTAGATAAACCCGAATAGCAGATACATTCCCCTCAACTTGGTTTTGATAAGGGTCTCCAGCTTTTATAATGCTCATAGGCAAACCATGAGCTGAAAGTAGTAAATCATACTCTTCACTCTTTTTATCGCCTAATGCCTCTATGATTTTATCTACTGACATTTTAATATAGTCATAATCATCATAATAAGGCTCTACTACTCTAATTTTAGGTTCATATCCTAAATCTTTACATCTCTGCTCTATATCTTCAATAGAAGAGAGTGTTGTAGTGGTTGAGTATTGAGGATACATAGGAAAGAGTATCAACTCCTCTACACCCTCTTTTTTAAACTTATCCAAAGCCTCTGTTGCAAAAGGTGGAACATAACGCATAGCAGGAGCAATTGGCATATCTAGTTTTGTTTTAAGCTTTTCAATAAGTTTGTTGGTAATTTCAGGAAGAGGTGATTTACCCCCTAAATATTTAACAAAGTTCTCTTCTACCTCATCTAGTCGTTTAGTAACAATAATCTCTCTTACTAATGCTCTAATATATCTGTTCATAGTTAAAATGTTTTTATCTGAAAACATATTTCGTAAAAACATCTCAACCTCATCAACACTATTAGCCCCACCCATATTAAGCAGAAGTAGTCCCCTCTTCATCTAAACAACCCCTATGAGAACATCATATTATAGGGTCGCAAAAGTTGCTCTTGAAGCTTATGCATACTTACAGTTCGCCCCTCTCTTACAAATTCACGCCCATCTAAAAAGACTAAAATAGTAGGTAAAGAAAGCACTTGAAAATGAGCCGAAATCTTAGGATTTTCCTGTGCATCTAAAAATATCTGTTTTACCTCTGGAAACTCTTGGTTAAAAAGCTCTTTAAACTTAGGTCGCAAAGCATGACAAACATTGCAATGCTCTCCTGAAAAATAGACCAACACAGCCAATTCTGACTTAATCGTGTTTTGTAACTCTTTTAAAGTCATTATTTTCCTTTATTATTTGAATGAGATTATATCATAAAAAAAGATTGAAAAGTAAGGTTATAAAATTCAAATTCCGTAGGTTCGATTTCATCGAACGTCAAAACCAAACACGAAAAACAAAATAAGGTTTTTTTGAAATTTAAATTTTAATAACGCGTTCGATGAAATCGAACCTACAGTAACCAAATCTATTAGTCAAACAACGAATACTCTTCTTTAATCTTAGGCAACATGGTTTTGTCCAACTCATATACAAAAGCATAGTTAAAATAAGCATTTTTCAAAATATCTCTAGCTTCATCAATATTGGTATACCAATTTGGTCTATCAACACCATCTACTTTTGTTTTTGGAGGTGTTAGAACAATAGTCTTTACCCATGCACCATTGTAACGAACATACTCACGTGCCTTATAAATATCATCTAAATTATCGGTAAAAATTGCCACTTTGTCACTTTTACTTGGCACACTAATATTTAAAAATCCATCAATAAAAACAGGAACAAAATGTTTGGTATACTTGACTCTATCTAAATTATATGGCAAATGATGCAAGTCACAAAACTCTACAACACGCTGTAAAATATCTACATGAAATGGAACAATCTCCTTCTCTTGATAGATATAACCATTAATCTTAAATGTAGTTCTAAAGAGTGTATCTGTAATAATCTCACAACTCGCCTCTTTATTCAAAATACTAACATCAGGCTTTATCATCTTCATTAATTCTCTGTTTGTTCCAATAAACATTTTAGAGTATGAATTTAATATCTTCTCAAACATCTTTCGCCAATCGTCTGGTAAAATCTCTAAGTTTGACTTCTTTGTTACAATCATCTTTAGAAAAGATAGTTCATGTTCTGTAAATAAGTAAAAACTAGCTTCTCTACTAATTAACACATAACGAATTAGTTTAAACGATGCTTTTTCAATATCTTTAACTTTAATCCAAGCCACTTCACTATCAGTAATCTCTATTGAATTATCAGAAAAGATAATACCATAAGCCCCTTTTTCTAAGGCTGTTGCAATCTCCTCTGGGTTGTTAGATATAAATAGGTCACCTTGGTCAATCTTAGATGGATAGACACTAACAGAGTTAATAGCAGTAACGGTTGGATTAGAGACAACTTCCCCTGCTGTTAAATTTAATAAATCTTCAATTTTCATATACACTTGCCTTATTAACCAATTGGTGTGCCGTTGGTTTTCGGCTTTTCAGGACGTACCATACAGAGTCCATCTTTATCTTTGGCAGCTAGGAGCATTCCTTCACTTACCATTCCCATTAACTTAGCAGGTTTTAGATTTGCTACTACACAAACTTGTGTATCTAACATATCTTCGGCACTATACCACTCTTTGATTCCTGCTACAATTTGTCGTGGCTCATCTTCACCTAAATCAACTTGAAGCAACAGAAGCTTTTTACTTTTTGGAACTTCTTCGGCTTTAACAACAGTTCCTACTTTCAATGAAGTTTGGAAAAACTGGTCAATACCAATAAGTGCTACACCCTCTGTTGAGTTTTTATTAGCTTTTTTAGCCTCTTTTTGAGCTTTTTTCTTCGCTTCGGCTTCCTCTTTCTCTTTTTTAAGAGCTTCTGCTCTCTCATCTACTAAAAGCTCTTCTTCTATTCTTGGAAAAAGTGGCTCTCTCTTTTGTGTTATAAATGGAGTAAGTATCTCACCATTTTTGACAATTTTCTCAAAGTTTTCAGGTGTTACTTCAAACCCTAAAGCGTTACAAATGGTTGTTGTAGTCTTTGGCATAACAGCATGAAGCATAAGTGAAACTTTTGCCAAAATAGTAGCAATAAGCCCATTAAGTGCCATAGTCTCTTCGGTTTTACCCTCTTTTATCATTGTCCAAGGTTGGTACTTATCAATAGCTCTATTTGCTACAGTAAGTGGTCTCCAAAGCTCCTCTAAATATCTGTGAAGTTGAAGCTCAAAAATAAAAGGATTTAACTTCTCTAAAGAGGCTTCTACCTCATCAAGTTCTGATTGATAGTATTTTGCTACATTATCACACTCAACACGCCCTTCAAAATACTTTCCACTCATTCCAATCAATCTGTTAAGCAGGTTTCCAAGGTCATTTCCAAGGTCAGAGTTAATTCTATCCATCAAAGCTCGTTGAGAGAAGTCACCGTCCCCACCAAAAGGTACTTCACGAAGCATAAAGTAACGAAAGTTTTCTAAACCATACGCATCTGCTACCTCTTTAGGGTTAACAACATTTCCTTTAGACTTTGACATCTTCTCACCATTTCGTGTCCACCAACCATGAGCACCAATATGCTTAGGAAGAGGCAGACCCAAACTCATTAAAAATGCAGGCCAATAGATAGCATGGAAACGTAAAATATCTTTACCAATCAGATGAACTCGTGCAGGCCAATAGTCCATTTTAGCATCATCTGTTCCATATCCAAGTGCTGTAACATAGTTCATTAACGCATCAAGCCAAACATACATAACATGTTTTGGGTCATTGAATTTTTCAGGAAGTTTAACCCCCCAATCAAAAGAGGTTCGAGTAATAGAGAGGTCATTTAATCCACCCTCAACAAAACGAATTACCTCATTTCGTTTGCTCTTTGGTAAGATGCACTCTGGGTTCTCTTTATACCAAGCAAGAAGTCTATCTTCATAGGCAGAGAGTTTAAAGAAGTAGCTCTCCTCCTCGACAATGCTTGTAGGTTTACCACAATCAGGACAAAATTCACCATCAACAAGCTGTGTTTCAGGAAAAAAAGTTTCACATGAGATACAGTAGTGACCAGAGTAGGTATCTTTGTAGATGTCTCCATTGTCATACATTACAGTAAAAGCTTTTTGAACACCTTTCTTATGGTCTTCATCTGTAGTTCTTATAAATTTATCATAAGAGATATCAAACTCATCCCAAAGGTCTCTAAAGGTTTTAGAGATTTCATCAGCATAGGCTTGTGTCTCTTTTCCTCTTGATTTCGCAGCCTCTTCAATCTTTTGACCATGTTCATCGGTTCCTGTTAAAAAGAATGTATCTTCTCCAATAAGACGAGCATAACGAGCCAAAGTATCTGCAATAATAGTGGTATAAGCGTGTCCGATGTGTGCAACATCATTAACGTAATAGATGGGTGTAGTAATATACGATTTGTGACAAGACATAAGTAGTTTCCCTTAAACAAATGAGTTTAGTTATTAGACACCTTGTAAAACATTAATTTTACAAGAAGTCTATTATTTTTTGGGTATTTTAGCTAAGTTTTGCTTGATTATTACTCCGATTTACCCATATAGGTAAAACGTTTCTCCATCTTACCATCAACTTCAACCATTTCAGTAAATATATCAAAAGGACAAACCCAAATACTCGCATCACCATAGAGTGTTTTATAAATCACCATCCACTCCTCTGTCTCAGAGTGTCGCCCTGTTGAGAGAACATCATATAGATTACCTTTGTAGTGTCTGTAAATTCCACGTTTAATATGTTTTTCTTGTTTCATAGTAGTATTATAGTTAAAATATTATTTATTTTTAATAAATACTTAGCTTATTGAAATATTGCTGACATATATCCAACTTAGTCATTGATATAGACTTAAATGTAAGTCTAAATATCAATGGTTGGCGACAGGTTTAAGCAACAACTCAAACGATAGTGGAGAAGTCTCGTTGGAGATTCTGTGAAGCTATAACATTCCTAGTACCGTTCACGCTAAGTAAACCCAAATTTAACGATAAGAAAAAGGTACAGGTACAAGGCAGATTTTTGCAGGACTAGCCGTAGCTAATTCAAGAAAATCTAACGCAGTAGATGTGCCTTTTTCTTATCGCCCATAGGGTGAAATGAGTTTGCCTCATCTTTGCACTTAAATATACTCGAATTAGCTATGGCTAGTCCTTCGTATATCTAAGTACAAATCTAAGGCAAACTCATTTCATTAAATTTGGGTTTACTTAGCGTGAACGGTACTAGGTTTTCCTAGGTTTTTATGAACGGTATTCTAAAATTATACAAGAAAATAAAGATTCCCATTATTTAATCCACACAAACTTCCTGCTATAATGTCAAAAATCTTACACTAGGCTCTCCTATATGTCATTCTCCAAACTTGGTCTTTGTGAACCAATCTTAAAAGCTATTAAAGAAACTGGTTACACAACACCAACCCCTATTCAAAAAAAAGCTATTCCACTCATTTTAAAAGGTGACGATGTTTTAGCAGGAGCCCAAACAGGAACAGGTAAAACAGCTGGTTTTACTTTACCTTTATTAGAAAACTTACATAAACATCAGAAACAAACAGGTCATAGAGGGCAACCTAAACGACATATTCGTGCTTTAATCTTAACACCCACACGTGAACTCGCAGCCCAAGTGGGTGAAAATGTTCAAACGTACTCTAAATACTTACCATATAAGTCAACTATTATTTTTGGTGGAGTAAATATTAACCGACAAATCAATACCATAAAACAAGGTATTGATATTTTAATTGCTACCCCAGGGCGACTCCTTGACCTTGTCTCTCAAAAAGTTGTTGACCTTTCAAAAGTAGAAATTTTAGTACTTGATGAAGCTGACCGTATGTTAGATATGGGCTTTATTCATGACATCAAAAAAGTAGTTAAAATTGTTCCTAAAAGTAGACAAACACTACTATTTTCAGCCACCTTCTCAAAAGAGATAAAAGCCTTAGCCTCTGGCTTTCAAACCAACCCAATTTTAGTAGAAGTATCCGTACAAAATACAACCTCTGAACGTGTAGAACAAGTGGTTCACCCTGTGGACAAATCGAGAAAAAGAGAACTACTCTATAAGCTTATCAACGATGGACAATGGCAACAAGTTTTAGTATTTACAAGAACTAAACATGGAGCTAATAAACTCTGTGAGTATCTTCAAAAGCAGAATATCCCCTCTTCTGCCATTCATGGAAACAAAAGCCAAGGAGCAAGAACTAAAGCTCTTGCCAACTTTAAAGAGAAAAAAATTAGAGTACTCGTCGCCACTGATATCGCTGCCCGTGGAATTGATATCGACATGCTTCCTCATGTCGTAAACTTTGAGCTACCCAATGTACCAGAAGACTATGTTCACAGAATTGGACGAACAGGTAGAGCAGGAAGAGCTGGAGAAGCTGTCTCTCTGGTCTGTGTCGATGAGAATGATTTTTTAAGAGGTATTGAGCGTTTGACATCTCAAAAAATTAAAAAAGTTGTAATTAAAGGCTATGAAGTTGACCCAACTATTCAAGCTGAACCTGTAAATTTAGGTAGGGGTAATCGTGGTGGAGGTCAAAAGAGAAACTCTACACCAAAGAAAAAGAAATCATCTGATAATGATTGGAACGAAGAGAAGAAAAAACCAAATTCTAGAAATCGTAGCCGAAATAGAAATCGTAATCGGAATAAATCTAAAGCTTTGGACTAATCAAATTCGTGTCCTAAATCTGTAGGTTCGATTTCATCGAACAAAAAATTAGAACCTATAAACCTGAGTTCGACGGAATATCATATCCACAATTTTATGAGGTTTTTCATAGGCAACGACAGATTTTTGCAGGACTAACTGGTTAATTCAAAAAAATCTGTCTAAGCATATGGGAAACCTCATAAAACCCATAGGGAAGCCTAAAAATAGGCAATATTTCCTAAATAAAATTCTTGAATTAGCTACGGCTAGTCCTACAAATTTGATTTTGAAAATCTTACCTATTTTTAGGCTTTTGTGGATATGATATTCCATCGAACTCAGGTTTAAACAAGAGCTAAAAGAGAAAGAAGAGAAGATAAAAGAGCAAGAGGAGACTATTAAAAGATTAAGTGTTTCCCAAACAGTAGAAAAAAGCTCAAACACCCCTAAAAAAGAGCCTTTTGTAGAGTTAACAACAACAGAATTTGAAAATTTTGTTCTTACTGTTACCAAAAAATTTGCTATAACCTCTCAACCTATCTGTAATGGTGTTCCAAAATGGGATAAAAACACTACCTTTTACATAAACAGCTACAATAAACTCTCCATTATTACCCCAGAAGGTGAACATAGACAGCTTAAAAACCC
>JALUKJ010000337.1 GCA_027056615.1 Campylobacteraceae bacterium
TTTAATGTGAGAACTGTTATGAATATGTGAATTCTTAATATCTACTTTTTCAGCTTTTACTTTAATACCAGTGTTACCAGCAACTGCTGAGTTTTTAACTGTTGAACGATTAAGTAGATGAGAATTTTTAATATTTACATTTTTACCTTTAACCTGAACACCAGTATTTCCAGCTACAGCAGAGTGGTCTACAGATGAACTGTTTTCTATTAGTGAATTTTTTACATTTACAGTACTATCTTTTACTGGAGCTTTTTCAACTGTTACTGCCATTGCTTTTTTTGTAATTGCACCTTTAATCTCTAAAGCTGAACCTACTGTTACTAACATTGCTACTGCTGCTAAACTTAAAACTACTTTTTTCATTTTGAATCCTTTATGTTTTGATAAGTGTATTATAGTTTATTTACGTGTCACAAAAGTGTCCTTTCTAAAAAATACCCAACTCCTTTTTGATTTTTACATAAATTTTTAGGAAGTTTTTTTTGAAATTTTCGCATAAATGACTTTAATGCATCTTCTGAAGGGGTTTTATCATAGTCCCATAGATACTCATACATCATCTCATAAGTAACAATATCATTTTCTATAAGAAGTTTAAAAAATTTACTCTCTTTTTTTGTTAGTTGTATTTTATCTTCATTAATTAAAAGTGTTCCATTAGCATAGTTAAACTTTATAGATTCATCAAGTGCAAGAGAGTTGGTTAATTGAAAATATTCTAAAAATTTATCTAATAGTTTAAGTGTTTTATTTGTAGTAAGTGGTTTTGTAATATAGCTAATAACATTTAAATCAATAGAGTCAAGTAGATAGTCTGTATTTGTATATGCAGAGACAATAACTATAGGAATTTTTTTATCAAACTCTCTTATAGTTTTACAAAGAGTAATTCCATCTGTATTTGGCATATTAATATCTGTAATAATAATATCAATCTTATTTTGATTTTCAATATATATTGTATATGCTTCATCTCCATCATCAGCAGTATAGACTGTTTTAAAAAAGTGTTGAAGTATCTCTTTAATATTTTTTTGTAGAGATATGTCATCTTCAATATATAAGATGGTTTTAGATTTTAGTAAATCATATTTTTTATCTATCATAACATAAGCCTTATTGTAAATGTTGAACTTCTATTTTTACTCTCTACTTCTAATTTTCCATTAAAGTGCTGTTCTATAATGACCTTAGATACATATAGTCCTAGTCCAAGATTTGTACTGTTTTTACCATTAACTTTAGTTGAGAAGTGTGCCTCAAAAATTTTGTCAATATGCTCATCTTTTATACCTCCAGCATGGTCAGTAATGCAGATAATATATTCACTTCTAGTAATCTCTGTAGCAATAATAATTGTTGAATGGTTTTTAGAAAACTCTATGGCATTTTGTAAAATATTAATAATAACCTGCATTAATTCATTAGGATATAGAGAGACAACTCTATCTTTTTGAAACTTTTTAGATATGTAAATATCTTTTTTCTTTATCTCATTTTCTAAAAAGCCAATAGCTTTAAGAATAATAGGAAGAATAAGAACATCACTCTTTTTCTGTTTTGGTTTATAGAAATTTTTAAAGTCATCAATCGTTTCTGATAAAAACTCAGTATGCTCTTCAATAATTTCTAATTTACTATTTAGCTCTTTTGCATTTATCTCCTTATTCATCATAAGTTGAAAACGTAGGCTTGAAGCAATAGAAGCTATTTTACTGATTGGTTGTCGCCATTGGTGAGAAATCATACTAAGTAGCTCTCCTGCTTGTGCTAATCTTGATTGAGTAAACATTACTCTATTGTTCTCTTTGAGCTGTTTTTCATAATCTTTTAGTAAAATATTGATAAATTTAGAGAAAATTAATGAAATAAGAATAGATACAATACTAACAGCTAGAAGAAGTCTGATATTTTCACTTAACTCATCATTTAATTTTTGTTGCCAAATTTTTCTTTTTTCTCTAATAGAAAAGAGAATGTCTTTTTCATTTTTACTAATAACAATATATAGGTCACTCCCCTTTATATGATGAACATAAGCCATCTTTTTAACAAATTGTTTTTCAATACAGTCTGTTCCTTGATAATAGGCAATTTTTTTAGTTTTAGCAGCCTCTATAAATTTATCTACAATAGTCATCTTTTTATCAAACTCAACAAGTTTTGTAGCACAAGGGTGTTTAATAAGTGTTCCATCTTTTTTAAAGATAAAGATAAAACCACTATCATATTTTTTAAGAGATTCAATAAAGCTAAGTAGTTTATATTCAAAATTTTTTGTATGATTTTGAAGGTTTTGACTATATAAAAAGTTTAAAAAAAGTTCAATATATTTTGCTTTTTCTTGAAGGAAAGCCTTATGTTTGTTCTTTAAC
>JALUKJ010000338.1:0-1354 GCA_027056615.1 Campylobacteraceae bacterium
CTCCGTTAAATTGGTCATGCCAACAGTAGGTCAAGAGCTAATGCCACCTATGGACACAGGGGCAATCGCCATTAAAATAACAACCGATGCCAACCTACCTATTGAAAAGACTGGGGAGGTTATGGAGCAAATCAATAAGCTAATGTACACCCACGACAAAGAGAAACTTTTGCGAGTTTCAGGCTCAATCGGAAGTGAAGCAGGAGTTATGAGTATTGGGAGTGGAAGTGGGATTGACCATATTTTAATTATGGCTACTTATGTCAATCGTCATGAGAGAAAAGAGACCATTTGGGATATTTCTAACTATCTTAGAGCTGAAATCTCTAAAATCCCTCATGTTAAATACCTTGATGTCTCTCCCAGTGGCTCAACGGCTATGGCAAGTATTAGGGCTTCGGTTGATACGATGTTAAGCTCATCAGACTACCGACTGCTTCAAGATGAAGGAGCAAAGGTAGAAAAGGCAATGAGCCAAACCAAAGGGATTGTCTCTGTCTTAAAGACATGGGATATGGACAAAGTGGTCTATAATTTAGATATTGACGAGCAACAAGCCATGGAGTATGGGGTAAATCGTTCTGATATTACAAAACAACTGCAAATGATGTTGCGTGGTGTTCCTCTGGCGACTTTTCCTAAAGAGAACTCAATAGACTATACCGTTAGAGTGTGGCTACCACAAAAACAGATAGATGATTTTAGCACCATTTTAAATACCTTAATCGTTACCCCAAAAGGGAAAATTCCTCTAAGCAAAATAGCCAAACTAGACTCAAACAAAGAGCCAAGTACCATTACAAGAGATGGACTGAATTATACTTTAGAAGTCTATGGAAATAGAGAAAAAGGGGCAATATCTCACATTATGGCAAACCTAGAAGAGCAACTTCAAAAGGTCAAACTCAACCCAAATGTAGAGATGGAGCAGATAGGAGAGCAAAAGCAGTTCAAAGCCTCAGCCGAACGAATGGTAGGGGCGATTATTGTAGCTGTCTTTTTGATACTCTTTACACTTATTGGAATGTTCCATTCAGTCAAAATATCACTCATGATACTCTTTTCAATCCCCTTAACCATCATCGGAGCTTCATGGACAATGTTAGGCATAGGTTACCATGTCTCCATGCCTGCAATGATGGGCTTTATGTTGCTTTCAGGGATTATTGTAAACAATGCTATTTTACTTATTCACTTTGCTTTAGAGCAGATGAAAGAGGGAATGAATAAAAGAGACGCAATGCTAGAGTCGATTAAAATCAGAACTCGACCTGTGCTTATGACGGCGTTTGCTGTCTCGGTTGGTATGCTACCTGTTGCACAAGGAACAGCGATTGGGTTAGAGAGACTTGCC
>JALUKJ010000338.1:1364-2371 GCA_027056615.1 Campylobacteraceae bacterium
TTTTATTCCTGTTGGGTTTGTTTGGTTGGTGGGGGAGGAGAAGGTTTAAACCTTTTTTGATATACTAATTTAATACAAACCAAACGAAGGAGTTAGCATGTCAATTATTGAAAGATTAAAAGCACAGAGAGAAGCACAAGCGTTAAAACTTCTCTCTAACTCACTTTATACCAAACAATATCATCTAAACTATATCACGAGCAACAGTGCTTTTAATATCCCTTATAATGGTATGCAGTGTGATTGGCATCAGGTCGATATGTTAAGTGGTGGACAATATGTAACCCACCCCACCAATTTTATAGGGGCAGAGGATATTTTTGCTGATTATGGTTTGTGGGATTGTACCGAATGGTTCAACGCCAATGGTATCAAAAAAGAGTCACTCTGTGCTACCCCAATACGAGCCATACTTGATAAACTCTATTATGAGTTAGCGATTTATGACTGTTATCCTAAAATCTTTGATGACTTTTGGAACTATATGTTTGATGAGTTAGACATGGATGAGCTAAGAGAGAAGTTGCAGATACTTAAAAGCTCTCTTTTGCCTCATCAACAAGTATGGTTAACGCAATGGGAGACCAAAAATGAAATATACAGAAGAAGATAGAGATACCCATAAAAATTTTATGAAGCGAATCCTCCAAGAGATAAACAGACGAGAGTTACCCACCTATCTCAAAGGTGGTACGGCTCTGCTTCTCTGTCATGGGCTAGATAGATTTAGTGAAGATATTGACTTGAACTCGAAGAAAAAATTCAATCTTGAATCTATCATAAAAGAGTCAGCTAAAAAGTCAAATATTAGTATCAAAGCGATAAAAACGGCAAAAGATAGTGATACAACCCATCGCTATAAAGTGATATACGATGAAAACAAAACACTAAAAATAGAGACCTCTTTTAGAAGTGTGATTGAAGAGAATCAAGTAGCTATTTACAATGGAATTCGAGCCTATAGAGTTGAAGCCTTGATTGACATGAAATTGAATGCAGTCTATGGT
>JALUKJ010000339.1 GCA_027056615.1 Campylobacteraceae bacterium
ACCCCATATCAAAACCATGAGTTACATCATCTACCCCATTGAGTGAAGTGACAAAGATAGCAGGAGTTGTATCGCCACCATCTCTTCGCTCTTGCAAAAAATCAAAACCATTTTGATGAGGCACTTTCACATCTAAAAGCATCAAATCTATACTCTTTTCATAGAGAATATCTTTGGCTTGTGACGCATCATAAGCAGGGTAAACCATGTACCCTGAATACTCTAAAAACTGCTTTATGGTGTCGCTTAGTTGAATGTCATCTTCGAGAAGTAAAATATTTGTCTTTTGCATCAAACACTATTTCTATTAATTATTTTATTTTATTTGACATTTTTTTCCCTTTAGTGGAAAACTATCAAACATCCATGAAGCAATATCATCTAACTCTTTTTTTGTAACATTTCCTTTTTGTGATGGCATAAGCCCAAATCGTTTAATCTTTTGAGGCTTACAAAGAGCCTTCTTACTACTTGGGTTCAATACATAATCTTTAATAAAAGCAACTGCATTATCTTTATCTGGATAAGCCATTTTAACATGTCTCATAACACCCATCATAGGGGGGGCAATAAGCTTACTTATATCTTGTGGACGAGTCATAGTATGACAAATTGAGCATTTACTTTTAACCAATGCCTCACCTGTTGGGGCCGCATTGGCTATGTTTAAAAGAGCTAGGGTTAGAAAAATATTTGTTTTTAGTTTCATTGGAGTTGTCCTTATTTTTTTAGTTAGTTTACTCTTTTAGTGTTAACTCTGTATGAATTATACTACTCTTAAATAAAGAAAACAGAGGAGTACCTTTACTCCTCCACCACACTCTCCTCTTCCACTAACCAAACAAACCCAACAGGAATAAAAATCAAGGTGGTATGATAAAAAAATACCTTGACAAAAGCTAAGGGTTAAGCATTTTTATAAAGCACAAAACTTAAAAAAATATAAAATCATGACAATTTAACACATTCATAACAAAAACTATTTTATTATGTTAAAATACCAAAAATCCAAAACAAAGTCTTTGAGTATGGATAAAAAGATGTTATCAGTAAAGAGATACTCAAAAATATAGTACGAGATAAGATTGACTATACTTATGATATAATTGATTTAAAATGTTAACTTAAAAGGAGCAAAAAATGCTACAACTACAAATTAACAGCCCTGAAATGCAAGATATTTTTGAGACAAAGTTTCACTCTAACCAAGAGAAGTTTATGGAGTTTATTGTCTCTTTTGTTCAAGACAATAAAAGAGCTATAGATAACTATTTTCATAAAAGCAATAAACCAACCTTTAAATACAAAAAATTAAACCCAATGGAAAACTACTATAAATTACCTATTGATGAGAGTGAAAAAGAGATGACTAATCCATTTAAAGATGTTACAGATTCGGTTGCTTTTGCCAAGAAACTAAGAGAGGATTCATATAGATGATACTCCTTGATACCAATATTTTGATAGAGTATTTAAAGGGAAACAAATCGCTTATTGAGTCTTATACTTTTGAAGAGCTTTTTATTAATGATATTGTTGTAATGGAACTCTATCAAGGTGCAAGAAGTAAGAGTGATTTGAATTTTATTGTCAAAAATATTTCTGATTTTAAAGTTTTAAAAAGCCATGACGAGATTATGAAATTGGCTACTGCATTAGTCAAAGAGTATAATTTATCACATAATATGAAGATTATGGACGCAATTATTGCTTCTACTGCTATGGTTTATGATATGCAATTGATGAGCTTAAATCGAAAAGATTTTATCTATTTAGATGGGTTAAATCTTATTTGATTTCCTTTTAAAACAGAGGAGTAACCTTACTCCTCCACCACACTCTCCTCCCCCACCAACCAAACAAACCCAACAGGAATAAAAATCAGCGTCATCAAAGTCCCAACAACAAGCCCACCAATCGCCACAGCTCCAAGAGGTGCAAGTCTCTCTAAACCTATGGCTGAACCTTGTGCAACAGGTAGCATACCAACAGATACAGCAAACGCCGTCATAAGCACAGGTCGAGTTCTGATTTTAATCGACTCTAGCATTGCGTCTCTTTTACTCATCCCCTCTTTCATCTGCTCTAAGGCAAAGTGAATAAGTAAAATAGCATTGTTTACAATAATCCCTGAAAGCAACATAAAGCCCATCATTGCAGGCATGGAGACATGATAACCTATGGCTAACATTGTCCATGAAGCTCCTATAATGGTTAAGGGGATTCTGACCCCAAATAGATAACAAAACTTAAACTAACCTAAAACAGAAAAGCAAATCATAAATATAACCTTAAACCAAAAAGTTTAAACCTTGAAAAACATTTCAAAATCTGCTATAATCAACTCATATCAAAAAAAGGTGA
>JALUKJ010000340.1 GCA_027056615.1 Campylobacteraceae bacterium
GGTATTTATTTCACTCAATATTGACCTATTGAGTGATTCTTGATACTTTAGTCTTTTCTCTTTAAATCTTCTTTAATTTTTTCTAATTGTTAAGTGCTTAGGAGACATACCATATATTTTTATGTAAAGTGTAATAAATTTATATTCAAAGGAATTATATAATTATGAGTGAAATATTAAAGAAATCAAATATTACTTCATCAGAGTTGGTATCATTATTAAAAGATAGAGCTAAGGGAAATGCAGATTTTATTTTAGTAGATGTTAGAGAGCAGATGGAGTATGATTCAGGTCACATTAAGGGTGTTGATATGCTAAAACCTACTTCTATTTTTCAGTCTTGGGCACAATCATTTCTTGATGAGAATAAAGATAAAACAGTTATTTTTACTTGTAGAACAGGAAGCCGTTCTGGACAAGTTCAAAATGTATTTAGACAAAATGGTATGGAAAATGTGATTAACCACATAGGTGGAATTATGAGTTATGTGGGTGAAATTGAATAACTTGATTTTATCAAACAATCTTTGTTTGATAAAATATATATATTTTAATTCTTTTTTTGCTACTCTTACGGCATGAAAAAGATTCTTATTTTAATTGCCTTAATACTTATTGCACTACTTGCTTGGGTTTTTCAACCTAAAATTCTTCCTTATTATGAACAACTCACAAAAGAGCGTGTTGGACTCAATGTTGATTTACAGCCAAAGGCACAAAAAGAGGCTAAATTTGTTGGCTCTAAGAAGTGTCAAGAGTGTCATAAAGAGCAGTATAGTGCTTGGAATCACTCTCTTCACTCAAAGATGATACAAGATATCAAGAAAGATAGCTCAGTTGTGGTAGCAGACTTCTCTAAACTTCCTAAAGATGCTGATTTTACTTTAAAAGAAGCCGTCTATACTATTGGTTCTAAGTTTAAACAACGTTATATGATTCCTGCTAAGATTAATGGAAAAGATGACTTTAGATTAGGAAATTACCAATGGAATGTAGAAAATAAAAAATGGCAACACTTTAAACCATATAAATATTGGTATAAAGATGCCTACAAGCATGATAATCATGAGTTCCCAACCTCAAATACTTGTGATGGTTGTCACTTTACAGGTTATATGTCAACACAAAAAAGGGTAGAACCTGCAATTGCTTGTGAAAGTTGTCATGGAGCTGGAAGTAAACATGTTGAAGATGATAATAGTCCAATATATAAAGCCACAATGGCAGACCCTATTCGTGCTACAGAGGTCTGTTTACAGTGTCACATGAGAAATAGAGATAAAAAGTTAGATAGCAATATTTCTGTTAAAGATTTGTGGGCTATTGCAAAAGATTATCCTTATGGATATGAAGCAGGAAAACCTCTAATTGACTACAAAAAAGTAGCTCCATTTACTTTAGGTAAAGAGACAAAAGAGTTTTGGGCAAATGGTGCAGCTAAAAAGAATAGAACCCAAGGAAATGAGTTTGTACATGACACTATGTATAAGCATGGAATTACCTGTATTAATTGCCATAACCCACATAGCTTAAGTAATAGAGCAGACAAACCAGAGGGTAATCAAGCTTGTTTGAAGTGTCACTCTTTTGGTTCAGTAATTGGCCCTCATCAATCTTCAATAGAGGCACATACACATCACAAAGCCAATTCAAAAGGTTCACTATGTATTGAGTGTCACATGCCAAAAACAGCACGACACACAGGAAAATCACCATTAACAGTTCGTTCTCATAAATTTGAGTTTACTTCACCTTCTGAGACCAAGTTTTATAAAATGCCAAAAGAGACAAATGCATGTGCTTCATGTCATAAAGAGAAGAGTTTAGATGAACTTCAAAAAGATTTAGAGAGTTGGGGTATGGTTGAGTGGGGAAAAAAGAATTAATATTCGGAAACATCCATCTCTAATCTGTAATATGATAAAGTATTTTTTTATAAAAATGAATAAAAATGGGAAAAAATGTCTAACAAGTCAAATATTTTACTAAAAATTCTTATTGTTGTAGCACTGATTCTTGCTGGATTGGTTTTTTATAGTAATAAGATAATGCATGAAAAACCGATACATGAGAAGAGTGTAGTAGTAACAAGTGTAGTTATGCCACATCCTCCTTTGAGTGATAAGAGTAGTAAGATAGAGGAAGAAAAAGTAGTAAAAGAAGATACTAAAAAAGAGAGTAATGAGAGTGAAGAATTTGTTAAGGATGATGAATTAAATAATAGTTCTATTGAGTTAACTCCAGATATTCCTAAAGATGAGGTAGAAGTTATTGCAGATGATAGTTTAGATGAACCTGAAGTTGTTATTAATGATGAAACAGAAGTTATAGATGATAGTGTAGTAGAAGAGGCATTGCCTATTGAAGAACCTCCAATTGTTAGTAGTGATGAAGTAAAGGTTATTGAAAATATTCCTCAAGAACAACAAATACCAATAAAAAAACCTAAAATAGATTTAGGAAAACGTATTGGTGGAGATGAAGAGAAAGAGCAAAATGTAGATTTAGGGGTGCAACTATTTTAAGCAATAGTAAAATACCATCCCATTACTAAAACTAAATATCTCCCAAATTTTGCCACTAATACCAATAAAAAGAATTTCCAAAAAGGGTAACGAGCCACACCACCTGCTAGTGTAAAAAAGTCACCAACCAACGGTAGCCAAGAGAGAAGTAGTGTATATGCTCCATATTTCTCAAATAAGTTAGTAAATTTTGTAAATTTCTCTTTGTTGACAATATTTTTGTTCTCTAAAAACTTCTCTCCTTGGTAGCCTAAAATGTAGTTAACCACAGCCCCTAAAGTATTTCCAAGCGTTGCCCAAATAAGTAGCCAAAGAGCAGAGTATCCCTCATTTAAATCGTATAAAAGTATGGCTTCACTTCCTAAAGGGAAAAGGGTTGCTGAGATAAGAGCCGATATAAAAAGGGTAGTGTAGACCACGTTTAGTTAAGTGCTTCTATTTTAACCTTAACCTCTTGATAACAAGCAGAGTCCCCCTCATCACTTATAATACTTGGTGTTAAAAAGTTTACTCCAATACTATTAGCCGTAATTACAACAGTGTCTTCTCGCATATCTTCGCAATTTTTAACTACAAAATTGTGTTCACCATGTTCAGAAAATACATTTACCTCTTGCTCATCTTCAAAGCCAAGGTTTGGGTGTAGTGTAATCCTATTGTCTCGTTTAAATTGAGTGTTTAAAGCCTTATTTGCCTTTGGAGTTAATAGCCAATAGTCCTCTATGACTTTCTCTTTTTTTGACTTTCTTCTAGCTCGTGTGAACTGTTTGGTCTTAATAAAATCATCATCAAACTCATCAGGAAATACAAACTCCTCTTCTCCATGTTCTCCAAAACCATCACAATATGGACTCTTTTTATATGCAGGGTGTAGGTAGTAGTCATCTACTTTTGTACATTGGTCAAGCCAAAAGTTTAGGTAATGCTCTTTACTCTCTAATGGCTCAAATCCAAATTTTTGAAGTAGGGTATTGCTAAATTCATATTCACTTATGCCATAGTCACACTCATGCACTTTTCTCATAGGGTTTACATATTGGTGTCCATAGCTTAGGCGAATATCTTCCTTTTCAAAAAAGTTTTTAGCAGGAATGACAATGTCAGCCATAGCAGAGGTTTCATTCTCATAAAGACCATAGTAAATGATGGTTTTTGTCTTTTTAAGCTCTTTTATTACTCTATTACTATCAGGCATGGAGGATACAGGGTTTCCACCTTGAATAAGTACGGTTTCAAAGTTACCAAAAGGGGTATTTACCTTGTGTACTTTGTGAGTTTTTACATCAAACGGATTTTTAAAGTTTAGTTTTGAGTTTCCTAAAAAGCCAATGCCACACCCCTCTTTTCCAAATTTACCTAAAATTACAGCCAAGGAGTCAATGGCTTGAAGTGTTAGGTGACCTGTAGAGTATTTTTGAACTCCATTTCCTACTAAGAAGACGGTTTTTTTACCTTTTATCATCTCTAAAATATGTCCCATCTCTTGTAAATTAGTTCCTATATACTCTAAAATAGGGCGAATTCTAAACTCTTGGGTAAACTCATAGTAATCCTCATGGTCAGGGGCATATTTTTCTATAAACTCTTTGTCTTCAAAGTCTCCCATGAGTGCGAAACGTGTTAACATAATAGCTGTGAAAAAGTCAGAACGAGGGGAAATTTGTAGGTGTATATCTGCTTTTTTTGCAATAGCAGTTTTAACAGGGTCAATTACAATGATTTGTTTTCCCTCTAAGTATGTCATAAGGTGAGAAGCTGTTACGGTAATGTTTTTTCCCCATACTATAACTACTTCTGCTTTTCCTATCTGCTCTGGTGGTAAGATATGATTGACCTCTCGACCCTCTACAATTCCTGCATCACCTGAACCGTCACAAAGTGTTCCTTTTGTGGTTGTTCCATCTATCTTTTCAAAGAGCAGGTTGGTAATCTCTTGCATAACTCCAAAATTTCCTGAACCTCTCCAAAGAAGTTTAGCATGGCTATCAAGTGCCTCTTTTGTTGCTTCAAGAGCTTCTTCTAAACTTACCTCTTCACCATTAACACGAGCCTTTTTAATACGTGGCTCCTCTAACATATATTTGTTTAATAAGGCACACAATGCACCGTTTGAAGTAGGGTGAGAAGTATCGGCTTCTATCTTTCCATCTTTTACCACAATACCACACGCATCAGGACAATCTAGCCCACATGTTGTTTTTATTTCACTCATTTTAACTCAACCTTTAATAGTTTTGAAAAACTCTCTTTTGGATTTTTAATAATAATCTCTGTACGATAAGAGGAGATAAATTTTTTATCTGTTACTGCCCAAATTTTAGATACTTTATATCTGGTTGCTTTGTCATTAATGTAGATGGTTTTCTTCTTAATATCTTTTAGTTCTTCAGATTCTAAAAAGAGTACCAATTTAGCAGAGGTTAAATCTTTAAGTTCTGCTAGAGGTGTTCCCATATTGACAAAATCTCCTTTATGTACTAGAAGATGGTTCAAAAATTTATTGTGAATGGTAATTGTTTTTTTACTAATACTATCTTTAAGTCTTGCTATCTCAAACTCTAAATCAAGCTTCTGTTTTTTCAGTGAGTCTATCTTCTCTTTTGTACTAAAATATTGTGTTTTAGTATTAGTAAAAGTGTAAAATGCATTATCTTTTTGGCTCTTTGAAGCTGAAACTATATTGGAAATACGTGAGTAGTACTCCTCTTGTCTATCAAGTGACTCTTTTAATGCAGATAAAATCTTACGATTGGTTGTTATCATGCTTTTTATTAGTTTTAGAGAGGCTCTACTAGATGAGAGTTTAACTTTATCTAATTTCTCATCTAATTTTATAATAGTGCTAGAGTGAACTCTTTTTCCTTCTAAATCTATTTTTGCTACTATAACCTGTGCCGAAACAGCTGATTTTAGAGTAATGCTCTCCAAAGGCTCTACCTTTGCATAATGGACTTTAGAAAAAAGTAATAATGGTGTTAAGAGTAATAGTATGTATCTCATTTTTAATATCTTTTTTTTGGTCGATTATAACGAGAAATTTTAAAAAGAGCAAAAAAAGGTTATACTTTAAAAAATAAAATATAGGATTGAGTTTTTGAGAGGCATAAAAAATATTGATATTTTTGATTAATTATTTTAAAGCCCCATAAATCTTCTCAAATTTTTCAAGGCTTAAACTTCCACGGTATGCCAATTTTGGCTCTCCTTTTTTATCAAAAACTACAATAAAAGGGATAGAGCCTCTCCATTTCGCTTTAAGCTTCATAAGTCTAATAAACTTCATATTATCTTCTCTTGTTAAAAGGGTATAGTTTATCTTATGTTCTTCTTTAAACTTTTTTAAACCCTCTTTATCATAACCATGAATATCAAAGGCTAATAGTTTTAAATCTTTGTACTTTTTATCCATAAGCTTTTTTAGAGTAGGAATTTCGTTTAGACAAGGTTTACAGTTGTGTCCAAAGAATAGTAGAATAACAACACTATTGTTGTATTCATTAAATACCATTTTATCATTTTGAGTGTTAACCGTGATGTTATTATCTTCAATGGTTTGAATAGTAAATGTATCATTTGCAAAAGCAAAAAGTGTTAATAGTAAATAGAAAAACAGAAATTGTTTTTTCATCAGTTACTCCTTTTTTATAGAATTATAGTTGTTTAAAGATTAAAAAGAGAATAAATAACTAAATATCATATAAATTATAAATTTTACTTATAATATTTCTCTTGATTATTTTTAACCTTTATCCGTTATAATTCTGACAAAGGTTAAAAGATGTTTATTGGTTTTAAAAAAAAAATTATTCAATTTTTATTGTTATTGGTTATTGTCTCTTTAGTTAGTGGATGTGGGTATAGACCATCATCTTATTTTGCTAAAAAAGTACTTGGAGATAGAATATATACTAAAGTAGATGTCTCTTTTGCCACACCAGAGAACTCTGTATTAACAAAAGATGCACTCAATAAAGCACTAAGAACTCGTCTAAAAACTATTGTTACACGTAAAGAGGATGCAGACTCAATGCTAAAAGTAGTATATGAAAGTACTACTTTTATACCTCTTCAATATAATAAAAATGGATATGCTACTGAGTATCAGGTTAATCTTAAGTTAAAATTTACTTTTGAAAAAGATGGTAAAGTAGAGACAAAAAGAACAATAGGACGTTATGAATTTCCTATTTTTCCTACAGCAATTATTGCTTATGATGTAAAGTTAAAAGCGATTGAACAGAGTTCGGTGAAAGCCCTAGACCAATTTTTTGCCTATCTAGCAGCGAAAGGTTATTTTGTTGACAAACAAAAATAGTTTTAAATTTTTTATAGAAGATAAACCTCTATATTATAAAGATATAGACCATAAACGCGTTCATAAGGCTTATGCACTTTTAAAGCCATATATTAGACAACCACTAACCATACATATAGTAGGAACTAATGGAAAAGGAAGTACAGGTCGTATTATGGCAACACTTATACATCTTTCAGGAAAAAGAGTAGGGCATTTTTCCTCTCCTCACATTTTAAAATTCAATGAACGTATTTGGATAGATGGAGAAGATATTCAAGATGAAAAACTAGAGGTAGCTCACCAAAAACTATATACAATTTTAGGTCAAGAGATGAGCAATGCCTTAAGCTATTTTGAATATACAACTCTTTTAGCCATGGTTTCAATGGAAGATTTAGATGTAATGATATTAGAAGCTGGGTTAGGTGGTGAGTTTGATGCGACAAATGTCTGTTCTAAAGCTCTCTCTGTTATTACCCCTATAGGGATTGACCATCAAGATTTTTTAGGTGAGAGCATAGAAGAGATTGCCACAACTAAAATGAACTCAATTTATAATGATTTTGTATTATCTTTGCAAAATGAACAAGAAGTTTATGAAATTGCAGAGCAAGTTGTTAAAAAGAAGTGTGTTAATTGTTATGATGTTCAAAATTTTGAGAATGAGTACCCAAAAGAGTATCAAGATATTAAAACCCTTTTAGAGAACTTAGGTTGGGCTTCTTATCTTTTTGAAAATAGTTTAACAGCACTTTTATCATTAGAGAAATTGAACTTACCTTATGCAATTGAACATCTAAAAGATATTAAACTCTTTGGTCGATTCTATAAAATTTTACCAAATGTCACAATAGATGTAGGACATAACCTCTTAGCTACTAAAGCAATTACAAAAGTATTAAAAAAAGAGCATAAAGAGCAAATGGTATTGGTCTATAATGCTTTAAATGATAAAGATTATGCTAATATTCTCAAAATATTTAAGCCTTATATTAAAC
>JALUKJ010000341.1 GCA_027056615.1 Campylobacteraceae bacterium
ATGGTCAATTTAAAGCAACAGTAAATGCTTTAGAGAAAGCACTAGGTTCTCTTAAAGGTTCTAAACAAAAGACAGATTTTGATGACTTAGAAGATTATAACTTTATGATGGGAATGCCAAAAGTAGATGATACTATTACAGTTAAAGAGGGAAAAGGGTTAGCTTCAAAAGTAAAAAATGTAGCTTATAAACTTACTTTACCAAATGGTAATATATTGGTTGGTCATAAACTAAGTAAAAAAACAGATGAGTTTCTAAAAACAGTTGGTGAAGAAAATAATGCTCAAATCTTACCTTATGAATCAATGGTATTTAAAGATGAAGCACAAATGTTAGACCCAAAATTCTATCTTGCTCTTTCATTACCTAAATTAAGTATGGGACAATTTATGGAGATTGCATCTATTCCAGACGATATTGAACAAGAGATTACTAAAGATTATAAATAACCTCAACTTCTGAACCCAAGAGATTGGGTTCAAACTTCCACTTTTTACTTCTATTAAAATCTTTTTTAATATTAAATTAATTTTTTAATCCTATTTTATTTATAAATACGTTATTATATTAAAATTTGTTTAAATAGGTTAAAAATAAATGAAAAATAATAAATTAATTAAAAATATTAAGAATATTTTTGCAATAAAAAGTATATGGATTTTATTAATCATTATTATAATATCTTTATTACTATATATAAAATTTAATAATCAAACTTTTTATAAAAACTCTTCTAAAGAACAATCATTTCTACTTAAAACAATTAAAGAAAAAACTTTTATATTATAATAAGATTTTTTAAAAAAAGAGGTAAGTATGAAAATAAAAGATGTCGTGAAAATAATTGATGGTAAGATAATCGTTGGCAAGGAGAGAATAGATGAAGAGGTAAATTCCATAGGCGCAGCTGATATGATGAGTGATGTTCTTGCACTTTCAAAACCCGGTATGCTTATTTTAACCGGAAATACTTCTACTCAGGCTGTAAGAACAGCTATAGTAACAGATTTAATGGGTTTAGTCATAGTTAGAGGAAAAGAGATTCCGCCTGCAACCGTTGAAATGGCAAAAGAGAGTAACCTTATCTTAATTAAAACAGATAATTATATGTATTCCACCTGCGGAAAGCTTTATTCTGCAGGATTGAGAGGAATAGATGAGTATTGAATTATCTTGTAAATTAAGCAAGTATGCTCACATCTTTGAAGACCTTAAAGCTGAAGAGATTATGACAAAACAGGTCAGTACCCTTACGGCTGACAAAAAAATCTCCCAGGCAAAAGAGATGATGAAAATAAAAAAAATTTCAGGTATTCCAATCATAAATAAAGAAAATAAGTTAATAGGCATTATCAGTATAGAGGACATTATAAAAGCTCTTGAAACTAATAAAATAGAAGAAAAAATTGAAAAAATAATGACAAAAGAGGTTATCTCCTTAAAAAAGAGTGATAATCTCCCCTCAATTATTCAAAAGTTTGATATGTATAAATTCGGAAGATTTCCTGTTGTTGATGAAAATAATTTTTTGTGCGGAATACTTACGAAAGTGGATATTCTCCATAAAATACTGGATAAATTCAATCTGATTTATCTTCATGATAAGAAGAGAGACTCTATTTTAAACAGGGACCTTTCTTTAATAACAGGAGAAAAACTCGATATAGAGAAAGCCGAATTCAGACACCGTATAGATACGACCAATATAAGTAAAGCCGGTGAAGGAGCAGCTATTTTAAAAAATTTTCTCATAAAAAAGGGTATAGATAGTGAGACAGCAAGAAAAGTCGGAATTGCCGTTTATGAAGCGGAAACAAATGTTGTAATACATAGTATGGGAGAAGGAGAAATCCTTTGCTTTATAAAAAAGGACAAGATTATTGTAAGAGTGATAGATAATGGTGTTGGTATAGAAAATCTTGATCAGGCAATGAAGGAGGGGTTTTCAACTGCACCTGATTATATAAGGGAGTTGGGCTTCGGGGCAGGTATGGGAATTCCGAATATGAAAAGATTTGCAGATAAACTTGTAATCTTATCAGAAAAGAATAGTGGCACTCAGGTTGAATTTGTCTTTTTCTTAAATAATAAGTGATAAATCAAAATTCAGTATTAGCCCCAAATTTTTTAGTATAATCAAAAAAGGAAAAACAGGGCAGACTTAAAAGTCTGCCCTGTTACTTTTTAATCAAAAGTGAAAGCTTATTTCATCTTATAGTAATCAAGAAGAGTGTTCATATTTTTTAAGAAGGTTCTTATATTTATGCCAATGAAAGTTTTGCCTTTATCCCTCTGTTTAAAATCAGGATAATAGATAACAAAAATCTTTTCCAGCCACGCACCTTCCTTGTTTA
>JALUKJ010000342.1 GCA_027056615.1 Campylobacteraceae bacterium
CAGAAGTATGCAGGTAATAGTAAAGATGAAAATACAATGCGTCTTCAGTGGGAGTTTTTTTATTAGACTTCTTGCAAAACTCTTTGGAATCGGAGTGTTTACACCCGAACATAGCGAGGCTAAAGCCATCAGTTCCTAGTTTTGCAAGATATATATTAAAAAAAATTTAAAAAGGACAAATTATGATTTATAAAATATTTTTGACAATCTTCTTCTCTCTACTCTCTTTGAGTAGTGTAGCAATGGGAATTGTTTATGAAGATGGAGAAAATGGTACAGCTAAATGGAGTCTTTATGATAATACTCCAGCAGGAGCTACTATTACAGCACTCTATGACCAACAAAAACAGAGTAATGTTATTGAGTTTCATACATCAGGAGTTGACAACGGCTATATGTTAGGCTCATTTACTCTTGAATCGTCATGGAACAACACAAATGACAATTTGATTGATTGGGATATGAAGTTTAGTGAAGATTTTATTGTCTATCTTTTAGTTAAGACAGATTTGGGCTATCGTTACCTCTACTATACACCTATAGATGCAAGTTATGGAAAAGGAAATGACTCCATATTTGTTCACTTTGGATTGGGTAGCCAAGCTAAAAATGGAACATGGCAACATTTCCAAAGAGATATTGCCCAAGATGTGAAAACTTATGAGCCAAATAACAACTTAGTCTCTGTTTTAGCCTTTCTAATACGAGGAAGTGGAAGGGTTGACAATATAGTGATGTCAGGTGGAGCAGATATTACCCCTCCTACCATTACGCTAAAGGGTGACTCTTTTGTAACTGTACGTCAAAACAGTAACTATGTCGATGCAGGAGCAACGGCTTATGATGATGTTGATGGAAATCTTACAGCCAATATTGTAGCAACTAATAGTGTAGATGTAACCCAACTTGGAACTTACACTGTTAAGTATAATGTATCAGATAGTAGTAATAATCAAGCTGTAGAGGTGGTACGAACAGTTAAAGTTGTCTCTGACCCAAAACAGAGCAATCAAGTACTTATTCTTTATGATGATGCAACTGCTTATGGAAGCATGGGTGTAAAAAATGCTATGTTATTGCAAAATCTATTGGGACATTTTGGTTCACTTCAAGTTACAGCAAAACCAGTTTCAACTTATGTAGCAGGTGAGATGCAAAATGTACGAGCTGTTTTCTATTTGGGTACAGTTTATGATGCACTAAGTCACTATGGTAATAATTCAGCAGAGGAACAGGCTTATCAAGCATTTTATAATGATATTGTAACAACAGGTCGTAATATAGTGTGGATGAACTATAATCTTAACTCACTAGAGTCATATCAAGCTACTCACAATCCTAATGGAATGAGCTTTGCAGAGCAGTTTGGATTTAAGTTTAAAGCTGTAACGCAAGGGGACTTTAACCGTGTAACCTATAAAAATACAGAGCTATATAAAGGTGTTATACCATTTGCTACCCCTGGTGTTGATGTGTCACTCTGTAAAGATGAAGGCTCAAATAGATATGCTTGTGAGCTAGAGACTAATGAGATTGAAGTTGTTAATTCTACTAAAGCAGTTGTTGATGCAACTACCTATTCAACACTAAATCAAAATACTTCTGTGACCCCTTATGTTGTCCATGGAAACCACTTTTGGTTTGTAGGAGATATTCCATTTAGTTATATGTCAGAAGAGGATAGATACTTAGCATTTTCAGACCTACTACATGATATGGTTGAGATACCTCATGCCGAAGTACACAAAGCAATTATGCGTTTAGAAGATGTAGATGCACGAACAGAGTTAGATGATTTAAACTCTATTGCAAACTATATGCAGAGTAAAAATATACCATTTTCTGTAGCAACTATTCCTCAATATAAAGACCCTCTTGGTGTAGAGAACAATGGTGTAGCAACAACAGAGCTACTTTCAAATTCAGTTATTGGGCAACGTCTAAAAGAGCTTTATGACCAAGGTGCAATCTATATTGTTCAGCATGGAACAACTCATGAGTATTATAAAAGTCTAAATGACCCAGAAGGTGAGATTAAAAACCCATACAATGGTCTAAGTGGAGATGACTTTGAGTTTATGCGTGTAGTAGAGACTGACCCAAATCAACCATACAGCTATCTCTACCCAACCATGAATGACTCTGCTCAATTAGCAAAAGAGAGAATTTTAGCAGGAAAGGCGATTCTTGATAATCTAGGTATTACAGCCTTTTGTTGGGAAGCACCACACTATATGGCAGGTCCAAACCACTACCGAGGCATAAAAGATGTCTACCCTGTGCAGTATGCTAGAATGCTATACTACCCATTTGAAAATAGCAATGACGCTAATAAAAAATATAAATTTATAGG
>JALUKJ010000343.1 GCA_027056615.1 Campylobacteraceae bacterium
CGTCACCACCCACCAAATCTACACCCATGCCAAAGAGCGTTATAAAATCTCAAAAGACCTAATATACCGACAAATAAAAAGCTTTCAAGAGCAAGGCATTATTACATTTATAGAAGAGTTTAAATCAGCAAAACAGAAAAAGCTACTCTTTTTTGATTTTGCTCTTGCCAAATACCTCACCTTAACACAAGGATTCCAAAGACAATTTGAGACTATGATTGCACTCTCTTTAACCAAGCATAATGTTCCATTTAAAGCTTTTGGAATTTCTGGATATATTACTCACCTTAATCATCTTATTATCCCTGCCCCTTTTGAGAGTGAAGAGATTTTTTGGAAAAAGGTACATAATCGTTTTAGTAGTTATAAAAAAGCAGAAATAGAAAAGATAGTTGTGGTCACCATCAATGCCCACTATAAATTTAGAATTGAAGATATAAAGTTTGAAGCACTACCCTTTTATGAGTGGGTAGTGATAAATGATGAAGAGTAAAACTTAATATTCAGTCTCTTTCTCCGCCATCTTAACCATACTATTCATCTCTTTTAAAAGAAGAGGATTTTTAGTAATAATAATAGCTAACTCTTTAGCAGAATTCTTTTTCTTTTCATAGAGAGGTTTTAACTCTGCCCATAGTTTAGATACAACTTTTAACTGTTTAACTATCTTCTCATTACTAGGTTTTGTAATATTTTGAGATTTATCACCTTTAATTAATGCTGTTAATGAGGTATCAAATAGCTTAATCGTCTTAGCCAATTTTGGAGCATACTCTTTTTGACCCTTTAAGATTAGTAATTTTTCCTTGGTCATCTTTTGCGTTAACATACGTTGTCGACCTGCAATATTTACTGTATGCAGACGTGCTTTTTCTAAATAGTTTACTGAAGTATTAGATGCTTCATAAGCCCCAACTAAATCATTAGAGAATTTTAAAAGCTCTTCATCGTTTGCAACAATATACTTAAGAGCCTTTCCATCTTTATCTTTTCCTTCAACAATCTTATTAACAGCTTCATAAAAAGGTTTCCATGCCTTCTCTACTATAGCAATCTGCTCTTTTACTTTTTTATTTGTTGTAGCTTTAAGACCTAGGTCACTATCACCATTTTTAAACCCATTTAATGTTTTTCCATAAAGGTCTGCTACTTTTTTTAGTGCTTTACGACTTTTATCTCTTTGAATATTAAGGCTACTTTGTAGTGCCAATTTTGTCATATTTTGAGTTAACATTCTCTCTTTACCTGAGAGGTTTATTGTCTTTTTTAAAACATTGCCTTCTTGCATAAAATCATTAACTAATGATGAAAAGTCTAATTGACCAATAGCTTTTGGAGTATCGGCAACTGTTATAGTTACAGGAAGCATAAAGAGTAGTAAAGTTTTGTTAAGTATATTCATAATGTATGTCCTAAGTATTAATGAGATAAAACAATTTTACACTATATAAGAAAATAAGTCAAGAAGTAATAATTGGAGAGTAGTATTTTTAAATACCCCTTCCAGATACCTACGGCACACAGCAAGGGTGGGTGGGCTGCTATGTTCCCATCCTGACCCGTTGTCCACCAATGCCATTGCATAGGTCTAAAAGGAGCGAAGGAATAATATCAAACTATTCCTTATAGAAGATTAAATTTTATCAGTTTTTAAAATAAATTAGCTATAATTTCACCCCACTAACCATTGAGAGGTGTCCGAGTGGTCGAAGGTGCAGACCTGGAACGTCTGTGTGGGGTCAAACTCACCGAGGGTTCGAATCCCTTCCTCTCAGCCATTTAAACTTTTTCCATTTTCTCTAATCTACTTGTTCATACCAAAAGTCAACAAGATATCTCATATAAATATCACCTTCTGAAGCTAACAGATAAACAGCTTCTTGATTTTCATGAAGATATCTATGTAGATTTACAGAAAAACCTCTCTTTTCAAAATTATTAAGTATATCAATAAAAAACTTTTTAGATTTATCATCCATTTTTGTAATAGGAAAATCAATAGTAGAAGAAAAACTTTTTAAATCAAAGAAAGGATAAAACACAGAAGCTAAATTATTTCCTTCTATTAAAGCTAAACGTATATGTTCTTGAAACTGTAACATCTTTTCATGATTTTGAGGAGTAATCTTTCCTGTAATAATCTCTTCAATAAGTAAACTATAATCTTCCATGAGTTCATATATCTTCTCATCACTATATATTTTAGCACTTGGCTCTACTTCTTTCATACTAGGTGGTTCTTGTTTTAGAGTTGTTTTTTCTTTTTTTATGTTTGTCTCTTCTTCTTTTATCTCTATTGGAGTAGAGGCAAATGTATCTAATAATTTTTGTATTTGGTCATCTGCATATATC
>JALUKJ010000344.1 GCA_027056615.1 Campylobacteraceae bacterium
CATCAACCCCTGCATAGGTAAAGCTAAAATCTTTGGTTTCCATTATTAAGTCTGACACTTTTTCTCCTCTGGCTATATTGCTTTGATTATAGTTAGAGGTGGTAACATTTTGGTAACAAAAAAAATACTTTAAGTAGATATTCAATAAATATGTACTAATATATGTACATATAAAAGGAGTTCATATGCAAACCATAAATTTTTCCCAAACAAGACAAAATTTAGCTTCTACTTTTGACTCTGTAGTTGATAACTCTATGCCTGTTGTAGTAACACGACAAAACAAAGAGTCTGTAGTTATCATTTCTATGAAAGATTATCGTGCTATGGAAGAGACAGCTTACCTTATGCAAAGTGAAGCCAATGCCAAAAGATTAAATCGTTCAATCGCCCAATTAGAAGCTGGTCTTGGTAAAAAACGAGAGCTTATAGAAGAATGATACTTAGCTTTTCAGATGATGCGTGGGAGGACTATCTCTATTGGCAACAGAATGACAAAAAGATTTTAAAAAAGCTCAATAGACTTATCAAAGAGATAAAAAGAGAGCCTTTTGAGGGCATAGGAGAACCTGAGCCTCTTAAATACAACTGGTCAGGATATTGGTCTAGGCGAATTACTATTGAACATCGTTTGGTTTATAAAGTGAGTGATGATAATTTGATGATTGCTCAATGTCGGTATCATTATCGGTAGGTGTTTTTAACTTCTTTCGCCCGTTCTCGGCAATGGCATTGAATTAAGCCCAAATCATGTAGGTTCGATTTTATCGAACAAAAAATTGAAGCCCATAAAACAATCCGTTCGATGAAATCGAACCTACAGTTTTTGAATATTTATTCCTTAATTCATTGGCATTGCCGTCCTCGGTGGGAACGCATGTGAGAGCAACAATAACAAAACCAATCTCTTAAAATAAAAAAGCTACAATACCCAATGGGCAGAAGTAGATACAAAATATACGAACCAACACATCCACATTTTATCACGTGTGCAATACTCAATTGGCTACCAATATTTACAAGAAAAAATAGAATTATGAGGGGATAGATGGGCTTATTGAGGTAGAGAAGTTTTGGTAGTTTTAGTTCTCGTATGCGTTCCCACCGAGGACGGAGTGGGAACGAGCTAAGGTAACTCCGATTCAAAAAACTGTTTTTGATATAGTTTTTATTTTTAATCAAAGTATAGCTTATTGTTTATTTATGTTGTATTTTTTACTTGATTTAGTGCCATTCATCACTGGGGTGTGAAGTTTTATTATCCCTTATGAGAACCAACCTAAAGGTTGGCTCATGAGATGATTAAGATATTATTTCATATCATCTATCATCTCTTGCAATCTGAGCCTTATAGGCTTTAGCATACGAGTCTTTAAGCTCTTTTCTAACCTCTGACTCTATATCTAACTCAGAGATAGATTGGTCATGCCAAGCTTTAGCGTTAGCCTTAAGCACTTTAGAACTTTCAGTACCTATAGTAGCTACATCTTTAACTATATCAGTAGCTGTGATAGCTACCTCTAATGGTAACTCTACGATAATAGCTTTGCTGATTGCTCCAAAACCTTTACGTCGTCTAGGATTTTGAGTCATTCTACTTATGAAGTCACTATTTTCTAAATGATTTAAAAGCCATAATACTTTATCAAATAATTGTTCATTTTGGACATTTAGGGTAATGGTCATTTTTTAGCCTTTTTTCTGTTTTATTTTAATTTATTATAGTTAAAGAAGTTTAGAGTGTTAAATAGAGGTTATACTGTATTAGTCAATGCTGAACCACTTTACACTTTACACCCCAGTGATTAAATCTCCACTTTTCATAATTTAAAACATTCATCAAAACGGATTAACAATCCTCAAAACCCCATTTGGCTTTCAGATGTTTTTCGTAATCTTCACTCTTTTTTGGGTTCTCTAAATAGGCATAAACAAACACATTTGTATCTATAAAAATCTTATCTTTCATGCAACTCATCTCTACTGAATTTTGTAACTGTATTAACCTTTTGTGTATGGTTCAAAAAATCGCCAAAGATTAACTGTTGCTCTACCTTAGGAGAAGATTGATTAAAAACATTATCAAAAATATCACTGCTTATATCAAGTTGTACTCTTTGCATAGTCATAGCATACTCCATTTTTTACTTAGATTATAACATAAAGATGTGGCTTTTTGCTATTGAAAACATTGTTGTAGATTTGGTTATGCCTACCGAATGCTAAGAGTCGAACGTTGAATATCCACCTTTTACGAAAAAGTTTTAAATACGCTCAGACTTTTTAATTGACTTCCCCCTAAAAAAAAGATAAAATAATACTAAAGTATTATAAGGAGTCTACTATGACTA
>JALUKJ010000345.1 GCA_027056615.1 Campylobacteraceae bacterium
AGCGTATCCATATAGCTCTTACCATTATTTCTTACAAAAAGAGATACCCGAGTGTCTACAAAATTCATGGATAGTACAAAATCATGGAAATGACCATGAGGCTATACAAGTGATGCTCAATAGCAAGTTAGATACTTCTATATTACAAGAACTTAAGAAAGCATCTTCTTTGGTAGAAGCACCCAATGTTGATAAAAAACCAGATATTGAAAAACTTACAAAAATGCTAACCAATCACAAAGATTTAAAAGAACGCAATAGTAAAATAGTCAAAGCCTATGAGCAAGGCTACTCTCAGCATATGATTGCTAAAGTATTAGGAATATCACAACCTGCAGTGTATGGTGTGATAAAGAGGAGTAGGGAATGAGTTATCATTATCACCTGACCCCTTTCCACATAAAACAGAACAAAGGAAAAAATTGAAACTCCTACTAATCATAACAATTATTACTCTTATAGGTACAACTCTATGGATATATAATAATGAAACATCATACACTCCAAATCAGGTTAATAGAGTATATAAGATAGAAGATATTGGTAAAAAATCTACAATTCTTTTACATAAAAGAGAAAGTCAAGGAGATATTTATGGTTTTTTTGTATATATTACTGGAAATATTAATGGAAAAGCAAGAATTTCATTAGTCTATCAAGACTCAAATAAAAATCCACAAAGAAGTGAAGATGTCTCAGGAGAAGTAGATATAAAGTGGGGTGGTGATTGGTATGCTGATAAGTTGAAAATAGAGTATGAACCATTGTCTGACATTACAAATGGGTCATTGTCTTTGGAGTATGGTTTTGATGCGATGTAGTGAATAGTGATATATCTTTACTGATAGACATCTTGCAAAACGAGGATAAGGTTGGAGAGTGATAAAAAATATATTTATGGTTATAGTCTCTTTGGTTATTGCTTATAGCTTATGGCTATTTTATACAGAAGATAATGGAATGGTTAAAGGTATCTTAAAATTAGACTCTTTACCAAATAGTGTATCAAATATAGAGTGTGAATCTTGGGCTATAACCGATGTCATGACAACTTGTAGTTTTACCATAGGCCCTTTAGAGTTTAACAAGCTTTTAACTGGTTGGAGTTTTAAAGAAGAAAATGGAGTTGGTTCTGCTTATAAATATTCTAAGTTGGGTAAAGATTTTTTGATAGATAAAGCTTATGTTGCTTATCCTAAAGAGTTTAAACATGGTGGAAGTGTAAGTGTAGTTGTTGATAAGAGCAGAAAGTTTGTTATGGCTGAGCTTTATATAGAGTAGGAGGTGTAATATCCAAAATCTATTACTCCTTTCTTGTTAATCATGATAGGAAGAGAGAGAAATTAACCTCTCTCTGTCTCTCCTGCATAACTCATTGTTCCATATTGAAGATTTCCAACTTGTTTAAATCCAAGTGATTTCATAGCATGTTGAACTTGATAGCTTCGGCTTCCTGATAGACAATATACAATGATTGGTTCATCTTTTTTATCGTTAAACTTTTCAATCTCAGCATAGAAACGTGACGTAGGTACAATGGCATCTGTTCCTACAATATGACTCATCTTGTACTCCATCATCTCACGTACATCTATTAGTGTAAAGTCTACCATCTTTAACTCTCTTGCTTCAAGAAGTGATTCAAGCTCATCACTATCTAACTGCTCTTTTTGTAAAAGTGTTATAGCTTCATCTTTAGATAACCCTCTTGAATGAGTATGTACAACCTCTTCAATTATCTCACTTTTTCTTTGAGCCTCTGCAAATTCTGGAGTACAGAAGATACCACAGTGACAAGTACCATCTTGGGGAATCTCTTTTTCTATGGCAGGTTTACAAGGACAGATTCGGTTATCTGCTTTTTTTTGCTCCTCTTTTGTCTCTCCAATAACCATAAAACATGGACAAAATCGTTTACCATACATGAGCTTATTTCTAGCAAGACCCATAGCAACACCCTCGTTTACATCTTCATTTGGATTTTGTACCCAACCAAAACTTTTGTTTACTTTGTTAACAAATTTCCATGTTTTTTCAAATTCATCTTTAAACTCTTGTGAGTTCATATCAACTGTTTTCATGTTTATCCTTATCTTATTGTATAATTAAATAGAGTTTACAATAATATTACTAATGAATGCTATGGTTAATATCTAAAATAATATCTTTAACTAAGATGTTTATCTCTTGTAACATATTTTTTTATTTACTAATAGTCTCTTTCTGAATATAGTATGAGTGTACCCAGCCAATAATATCTTTATATTTAATGTGACACCACTTTGTTCCTTCATCATTGTTTTTACAATGTGTTACTATAATATGTTTAGTATTAGGAAATAGTTCACCAACAACTCTATATCCCTTTCCTGCTCCTGTTCTTACATTAAGTGTTTCAGTGGAAGGTAAATTCTTAACACCATAATATATTGGATGTATTCCATTTTTTTTTGCCACAAAAAAGCTATAAGCACCATATAGTGCAAAGATAAAAATAATACCAAAAAGAAAATATTTTACTTTTAAAAGTTTTTCTTTAAATAGTGGTATAAGATTACTCTCTTTTTCTTCTAGCTCTTTTATATGATGTATTATCTTGTTTTTAGGATTTTTTTTCGCTTTAACTGAAGCATTTACCTCATCTTTGAAAGAGGAGATGTTTTGATAAAAAGCTTTATGCTTTTTCATAAGTTCCTTATCTTTATACAGCTGTTCTAAGAGACTTTTTATACACGATACCCCAATGGCATAGGCAATGTTACTCCCCTCTATGGACAATTTTATTTAACATGATAAACTCCTTTATAATTCTATTATACATTTTTATAAAAAAAATATTTAATTTATAAAATAATTTTAGATTAATTATTCTATTTGGATATAAAGAAACAAAGCCATAACAAAGTTAAATAAAATCAAATACCTAATCTAATTATTGTTATTCTTTATGGCTAATATTGATATAATCCATTAAAATAATAGGAGATAAATAGATGACAATAACAAAACGTGTAACCTTTATAGCAAAAGATGATAAAACAAGTATAGCGAAGATGAAAGAGTTATTAACTGCAATGGTAAAACCTAGTAAGGCTGAAAAAGGGGTTATTTTTTATGAGATTTTTCAATATGAGAATAACCCTAGAAAGTTTATGGCTTATGAGTCTTGGGAGAGTGAAGAGGCTTTAGATGGGCATAAGACTTCTGCACACTATGCTGTCTATAAATCAAGCTACGAGCCATATTGTGAGCATAAGTATAGTGATGAGTTAGAGGTACTTGGATAGATGGAAAATCTATGGAGTGATAAAGAGGCAAGTGCATATAAAAGCGACTTAGAACTGCGTGTATACTCCTCAAATCTACTTGGTCAAAGTGATGAATTGGTTCTTCATGGTGGAGGGAATACCTCTGTTAAAAGTTTGGTAGATGGTGAAGAGATACTTTATGTTAAAGGTTCTGGGTGGGATTTGGTCTATATAAAAGCTGAGGGCTTTTCTCCTGTAAAGATGTCAACGCTTTTAGAGATGGCAAAGCTTGAAGAGTTGAGCGATACCGATATGGTCGCAGGGCAAAAAGAAGCGATGATTGATAGTTCTGCACCTAATCCCTCAGTTGAGGCGATTTTACATGCAATTATTCCTTTTAAAGTAGTTGACCATACCCATGCTGATGCTGTGGTGACTATCTCGAACTCTATTAACGGTCGAGAGCATATTGAAAAACTCTATCCTAATTTTTTGATTGTTCCTTATATTATGCCTGGGTTTGTTTTGGCTCATGAGATATATAAGATGACGCGTAATCTTGATTGGGAGGCTTGTGAGGGGATTATTTTACTTAATCATGGCATTTTTACTTTTGATGATGATGCTAAAAAGTCTTATGATAAGATGATAGAGGCTGTTTCTTTAGCAGAAGATTTTTTATGTATTAATGCAGATTTGATATTCGATGAAATCGAACCTACAGGGTTTGATATGCAAAAGTTTAAGCATAAGATAAAAGATATTAAAGGGCATAAGGTGGTTTTAAAGCTAAACCAAACTCAACTTGCTCTAAACTATGCTTCTAATCCTTATTTAGAAGAGTTTGCTACACGTGGTGTTTTAACTCCTGAACATATTCTTCGGACTAAACATCAACCACTAATTATTGATGATAATAATATTGATGAAAAATTAGAGGAGTTTGTAGAGGGTTATAAAGAGTATTTTGAAACTTTTGCAAATTCTGATATGATTATGCTCAATCCTGCTCCTAATTATGCTGTAGTTCATGGGTTTGGGGTTATCTCTATTGGGAAAAATGAGAAAGAAGCAAATATTATTAATGATATTGTTGAGCATACTATGTTAGCTGTTATGAGAGCTGATAGATTTGGTGGATATGAGAGTATATCTCTTAAAGACTCTTTTGATATGGAGTATTGGGAACTAGAACAGGCGAAATTGAAATAAAAATCATGTTGGCTTTCCCAATGTCGATGAATAAAAAAATGAATGTTCCGAAACTGTAGGTTCGATTTAATCGAACATCAAAACCAAATATGAAAAACAAAATGATATTTATAAAAATTAAATTTTCATATTGTGTTCGATAAATTAAAAAGGAAAGATAATGCAATACCTAATGGCAATAGACGCAGGAACAGGTTCGGTTCGTGCTGTGATTTTTGATGATGAGGGAAACCAAATATCAGTGGCAAGTAGAGAGTGGACACACCTTGAGGTGGAGGGTGTACCTAACTCCATGAGCTTTGATACAGAGAAAAATTGGGAACTAACTAAAGAGTGTATTAAAGAGTCTTTAGCTTTAGCTGGACTATTTCCTGAACATATTGTGGCTCTCTCTGCTACCTCTATGCGTGAGGGGATTGTACTTTATGACAAAGAGGGAAAAGAGCTGTGGGCTGTTGCCAATGTGGATGCTCGTGCTTCTGATGAGGTAAAGTATCTTAAAGAGCATTTTGAAGGAGTAGAAGAGGAGTTTTATGCACTCTCTGGACAGACTTTTGCTTTAGGTGCATTACCTCGTTTGTTGTGGCTTAAAAATCATGAACCTGAACTATATGAGAAAGTAACTTCTATCTCTATGATTAGTGATTGGGTTTTAGCTAAACTATCAGGAGTTATTGCTACTGACCCAAGCAATGGGGGAACTACAGGAATTTTTTCACTTAAAGAGCGTAAATGGGTCAAAGAGATGGCACTAGGGGTTGGGTTAAAAGGTGATATTTTTCCTCCTGTCTATGAGACTGGAACAGTTATTGGTAATGTTGTTAATGAAGAGTCTGGACTATCTAGTTCTACTAAAGTAGTAATGGGTGGTGGTGATGTTCAGTTAGGTAGTGCTGGTTTAGGAGTAACTGAGTTTGGACAAGTTGCCATTTTAGGTGGCTCTTTTTGGCAACAGATAGTTAATATTAACTCTTATACAGAACCTCCAAAAGATATATCTATGCGAATTAATCATCATGTAATTAATGGTCTTTCACAAGCAGAGGGTATTACTTTCTTTTCAGGTTTAATCATGCGTTGGTTTAGAGATGCTTTTTGTGATATAGAGAAGCTAGAAGCAAAAGAGAGAGGTGTAGATACATATAGAATTTTAGAAGAGAAAGCAAAAAATGTTCCAGTTGGCTCTTATGGGATTATGCCTATCTTCTCTGATGTTATGAATTACGGTAAATGGTATCATGCAAGTCCAAGTTTTATTAATCTCTCCATTGACCCAACTATTTGTAATAAAGCTTCAATGTTTAGAGCATTAGAAGAGAATGCTTGTATGGTCTCGGCAATTAATCTAAAAAAGATAGAGGAGTTCACTAATATTAAAGTAAAAGAGATAGTCTTTGCAGGAGGAGCTAGTAAAGGTGAGTTATGGTGTCAAATCTTATCTGATGTTACAGGATGCAAAGTCAAAATTCCAAAAGTAACAGAAGCTACAGCTCTAGGGGCTATTATGTCAGCAGGAGTTGGAGTAGGTATTTATGATTCTATCTCTAGTGCTTCTAAAAAGTTAGTGCATTGGGATAGAGAGTATTATCCAAATAAAGATAATTATAGAATCTATCAAAACTTACAAAAAAAGTGGCAAGAGGTTTATAAGACTCAATTAGAATTAGTAGACAAAGGCTTAACACAGAGTATGTGGAAAGCCCCAGGGGTTTAGATGAAAAGTGTTATTTACAATGGTGACAAAATAATACCAAGTAAGGTTGTCTGTATTGGACGAAACTATGTTGAACATATTGAAGAGTTAGGCAACGATTAAAAAAAGTGATTTAAAAGGGATGATAGAGTTAGCCAAAGCAAGTAAAGATAGGTTTTACAGAGGGTTTATCTTTTATGGTGGTGATGAAGTTCAACCTATTTCTGTAGATGGATTTCTTTTTTATTGTTTGCCTTTAGGGGTTTTGGGATGATGCATAGAATAAAGCAATCAAAATTGATTACCTTTGATAATTATTATCATTTTTTACATACACACATAGGGTGTAGTTTCCGACTACACCGTTAAAACCAATATGATAGAGGATATATTCATGGCACAAATTAAAATATACGGTATAGATAAGCAACTAAACCCAGTAAAAGAGAGACTTTCACAAACCATTCATGAGGTGGTGGTCTAGGTGTGTTAGCCTTTCCAAAAGCCCCTGCGAGTCATTGGGGCTTTCGTGGCATGACTGGTGATGAGGTGATTTTGGATTATAAGGTTGAGGTGTAAATGTACAATACAAAATTTTGTAAAATAAGCTACCTAAAAGAGAAAAACGCAATCCTCTGCCAATGGAAACAGTTTTGCAAAGGTGATGACTACCGTGACCCATTGAAATATGCCTTAAAAGAGATAGAAAAACACCAAATCAGTACATGGATAACAGACACCACGTATGGCTTCGAGAGTACAGAAGCAGATACAAAGTGGTTACTAGAAGAGTTTGTGCCTAGTGTGATAAATAGTAGCATTGAAAAGGTTGTTTTTATTATTGCCGATGATAGCTCTTTGATGGACGAAATAAAGGGGCAAGAGGTGGCTTTGAGTGAATATTTTGAGGTAGTGTTGGTGGAGAGATTAGATGCAGTTTAGAGAAGCAACTATAAATGATATTGATAAAATAGTAGCTCTTGTAAATGTCGCCTACAGAGGAGAAAAAGGCTGGACTACTGAAAATGCTTTGGTAGATGGAGACAGAACAACATCTGCTGAAGTTTTAGGGTATATTATAAACCCTAAAAGCCATCTATTTATTTTAGCAAAAAAAGCCATCTATTTATTTTAGCAAATGCTTCTATAGAAGCCGTTATTTGCGTAGAAGAGCAAAATGGTAGTGCCTATATTGGATTTTTTGCAGTAAACCCTAGATTACAAGGAGAAGGAGTTGGTAAAAAGCTTTTGCAAAAAGCCGAAGAATTTGCTACTAAGCAATTAAGTATAAAACATCTTCTAATGAGTGTTTTGGCTGATAGAGTTGAGTTAATAGAATTTTATGAGAGAAGAGGATATATCCGTACTAAAAAAATAGAAGATTATCCTATTCATTTGAATGTGTGTATTCCTAAGCACGAGTTATATGTAGTAACTTTAGCAAAGTATATTAAAAAAACATGCTAAAAATCTCCCTAACCCTCTTCTTTATAGTCACCATAATCTTCTCCACCATCTACACCCCACAAGCCATTTTACCTGAGCTTCAAGAGTTACTAAAAATAGCACAAAATAAACATTTTGCAATATCTATACTCATATATTAGGATATAATTATGAGCAAGTAACCCTGAAT
>JALUKJ010000346.1 GCA_027056615.1 Campylobacteraceae bacterium
GGTCTTTTTTGTGTTTTGCATCTAAAATAGGTTGTGAACCTGTGTAGCTATGAATAGTAGTCATCAGCCCAGACTCAATACCAAAGG
Organism: Campylobacteraceae bacterium; assembly: GCA_027056615.1. Taxonomy (GTDB): domain Bacteria; phylum Campylobacterota; class Campylobacteria; order Campylobacterales; family Sulfurovaceae; genus UBA1140. Next base: position 88 of record JALUKJ010000346.1, read on the forward strand.
CATCATCTAAAACTTTAGCTACAGGAGCTAAACCATTAGTTGTACAACTTGCATTTGAAACAATAGCTTGACCTGCATACTCATTTTCATTTGCACCTATTACAAAAGTAGCAGTATCATCTTTAGCAGGAGCAGAGAAAACTATTTTTTCAATACCATTATCAAGGTAAGGTTGAACAGATTCAGCTGTTAAAAATGCACCTGTACACTCTAAAACAATGGTTGCCCCACACTCAGAAAATCCAATCTTAGCAGGGTCACGCTCTGCAAAAAGTTTTGCTTTGGTATTGCCAATATTTACAAAACCATCTTTTACAGATACATCTTTTCGTGTTCCATGAACCGAATCATACTTTAACCCATACTCAATAATATTTTCTGCTCCACTAGCATTAACTGCTACTAGCTCAATATCATCTCTATTAGCAATTATCCTTGCTACACATCTCCCTATTCGTCCTAGTCCATTGATTGCAACTTTTACAGCCATTTTTATATACCCCTTTAGATTATAACCTGAGTTCGATGTGTCGAACTCAGGTTAAGTATGTTAAAATTGCTTATATGTTACATAAATAGAGGTTATTTTTTGTTTAAAGAGAACTTAGAAACCATTGCACTCTTTGGTGGTAGTTTCGACCCTCCACACTTTGGACATAAAAGTGTAGTTGAAGAGGCATTAAGAGTTTTAGAAATAGATAAATTAATAGTAGTTCCTACTTTTTTAAATCCTTTTAAAACGGTATCACATTTTACTACTAAAGAGCGTCTTGCATTAACCAAAGAGCTTTTTAAACCTTTTAATAAGGTTGTAGTAGATGATTATGAGATAGAAGAGCTAAAATCAACACCAACAGCTCAAACATTAAGATATTTTCAACAAAAGTATAATGTTAAGTATTTGATTATTGGTGCAGATAACTTAGAACATATTGAAAAGTGGCATGAGTTTGAGTGGTTAAATTCTCAAATTACATGGGTGGTAGCTAGAAGAAAAGGCTACAAGATAAAGAGTAATAAGCTAAGAGATGTTAAAATCTTAGAAGTAGAGGTTGATATTAGTTCAACCCAAATTAGAAATAAGGAAAGTTCAATAGATGAGCAAAAGTGAAATTAGTGTAGAAGAACGAGCAGAGCGTATCGTTAAATTTTTAGATGAGAAAAAAGCAGATGAGTTAGAGGTGTTTAACCTTGATGAGGTAAATTATATTGCTAAACGTGTGGTTATTGCTAATGCTATTTCATCAAAACACGCAGCTGCTCTAGCAGACCAACTTAAAAAAGAGTTAAAACCTTTAGGTGAAGAGTTTTTACATGTAGATGAGAGTGAAGAGTGGGTGGTAATTGATTTAGGTGATATTTTGATTCATCTTATGACCTCAGACGCACGTCAACTCTACTCTATGGAAGAGTTTCTTTCAGAGCTTTCAGCAGGAAAATTTAAATCTCCTTATATTATATAGAGTCTTTCTGACTCTATTTTTATCTTCTTATCTTTTTTTATTTTGATAAATTTAATCAAATTCAAACCTATTTTTAAATATACTTTGCAGTACAAAGTACTTTGAAAAGGAAAATAATGAGTGAAAAAGATGAGGTTCTACGACAAATATCGGAGATAAAACACCACTTAGTAGACAAGAAGAGTTTTTTCCCTTATAACTACAATGCTTGTCATGTTTGGTCTTTGATTGCAGTCGTTTTAACTTTTGTTATGATACCAAGCTATGAAAATAGTGTGATTTTAGGAACTTTGGTCAATACTCTTTTAATTGTTATTGGTTTTATTGTTGAGGGGGTACTGACCAAAAAAGTAAATAAAAGCTATGACCTAGATGACTGTACTCGTCGTCAATCATTTGTAATGAAAAATTTTATTATGATTTCGCTTTTTGCAATTGTCTTTAGTATGGTTTTAGCAATGATGAAACTATATCTACTAATTTTTCTTTTATGGCTATTCTTAATCTCTTTAGGTTACTTATCTGTTGGTTTTATACTTAATATTAAAGCTTATGAGAGAGTAGCTATATTTAATGTTCTCAGTTCAGTAGCACTTTTAGGTTATGGAGCTTATTTTGGACTTTTAGAGAGTAGGGGAACTTTTTTGAGTGTTGTTCAAGGCATGGTCATTTTGGGTTTAGCAGTTCTTCCCACTTTGGTTGCACTACAACAGCAAAAAGTTGAAAAGTCTAATAAGGCTTGTGGTGTTTGACCCATTTATTCATCAACCTGTGCGTTCAAAACTGCTCTCACTGTTGATTGCGAATGATGAGTTGCCTTTTAAGGCTCTAAAGGAGTTGCTTAAAGTGACCGATGGAAATCTATCTAGTCATCTAAGTAAGTTGGAAAAGGAGAAATATGTTTTGATTGAGAAACTTTTTGAGGGGAAGCGACCTAAGACGGTGGTGCATATTACCCCAAAAGGGCAAGAGGCTTTTGCTTTGTATATTGAGGCATTACGGAAATTTATTGAAGAGAATTAACATATCAAATAATATGACTTGTAGGTTCGATTTTATCGAACATTTTTTGACGTTCGATAAAATCGAACCTACAGTTACTACCATTTATTTAGGAGAAATAGAAATGAAAAAAACAGTACTAATAACACTACTAACAGCAACAAGCCTTATGGCACTAACAAATATGGAGATTGCTCAAAAGGCAGACAAAGTAACCGATGGGTTTGGAAGCTCTATTGCTAAAACAGAGATGGTTTTGATTAATGCTTCAGGGCAAAAGAGTGTTAGAGAGCTTGAAATGAAAACTTTAGAGGGTGAGAATGGGGACAAGACTATTTCTACTTTTTTAACTCCTGCTGATGTAAAAGGAACAAAGACTTTAACACATGAACATGTAAATAGAGATGATGACCAATGGTTGTATCTACCTGCTCTAAGAAGAATTAAACGGATAGCCTCTTCTAATAAATCAGGGTCATTTATGGGAAGTGAGTTCTCTTATGAAGATATTGGAAATCAACACTATAACAAGTTTACTTATGGTGATAAAGTTGAAGATGTTGAGCTAAATGGGGTGAAGTGCTACAAAGGTGAACGCTACCCTAAAGATAAAAACTCAGGCTATACTAAACAGGTCTCTTGGGTATCAAAAGATAAGTTTTTACTTTTGCGAGTGGACTATTATGACCGTAAGAGTGAGTTACTAAAAACTGCAATTTTTTCAGACTATAAACTCATAGATGGGGTTTGGCGTGTTGGAAAGATTGAGATGAAGAATTATCAAAATGATAAATCTACGGTTTTGATTTGGAAAGATGATAAGATTAAGGTTGGGTTGACGGCTAAAGAGTTTAATAAACGGATTTTGAAGAGATAGCTATGAAAAAATCAATAATGTTATCTTTTATACTTTGTTCGGTGTTACCGAACCTACAGGCAAACGATTTTGAGTACAAAGGAAACATAGGTTTTGAAAGCAGTTATGCCAAACATGACATAGCAGGAAAAAGAGACACACAAAATGCCCTACTTATGGAGTTGGAGTTAAAAGAGAAGACCTCATCAGGGCAGGTGGTTTTTAATGCTAATGCAATTTTTGACCAAGATGATACAGAGCGTCGTTATGTGAACATAAATGATTTGTACTATAAACATGATTTTGAAAATTCAGATTTACTTATTGGGCGAAATACAAGGTTTTGGGGTGCTATGGAGTTTTATAATCATACGGATACTTTTAATACAAAAGATTGGCTCAATGACCCTTTTGATTATGATGCAAAAATTGGAGCAAACAATATAGCCTATACACAATATTTTGAAAACTCTGAACTCTCACTTATTGCTAAAGTACATGAAGAGCAACAACGAGTTCAAGACCTAAAATCGGTCAATAACTTTTTACCACCAAACTACAGTGATGATTTGGTGACACAAGAGGGAAGAGATAGACCGACATTTTATCTAAAGTATTCAGGTTCAGGTGATGAGGTACAGTTAGACTACTCGTTTATCTATCAAAATGGGTATGATGAACAACGTTATTTAGCACCTGTTGGTAGAGTATTAAAACAACATGCATATTTAGTGGACAAACTGATGAGTTATGCTACTTTTGTAAATGGAGAGACAATTTATAAAACAGAGTTGGCTTATACCAAAAGTAAAGATGATAAAGTTTCTAACTATGCTCAAACATCATTTGGTTTAGAGCATACGCTATATGGTCTTGTAGGTAAATCAGACTTAGGATTATTGGCTGAGTATTATCGTTATCACTCCTATGATAGCTCAAAGTTTGGGGCTAAAGATTTTGGAAATCTGTTTGCTAATGATGTTACTTTAGGGTTTAGATGGACATTTAATGATAGTTCTGACTCAGATGTATTGGGTGGAGTAGATATTGACCAAGATAATCATGAAAAGTTGGTGTTTGTAGAGTATAATACACGACTTTTAGAGAAGTATAAGTTTAAACTCTCTTATGAACATTTAGCTCCTAAGAGTGATTCTACTTTTCAGGAATTGGATTTAGCCAAGGTTGAATTGGGGTATTATTTTTAATGGTATCTTTGGACTAATTCCCACCGTCTCGGTCAATGCCATTGAATTAAGCCCAAATCCTGTAGGTTCGATTTTATCGAACAAAAAATTGAAGCCCATAAAACAATCCGTTCGATGAAATCGAACCTACAGTTTTTGAATATTTATTCCTTAATTCATTGGCATTGCCGTCTCGTTGGGAATGCATAAGATATTAGCTGTAGGTTCGATTTCATCGAACAAAAAATAGAGAAATAGGAGAGAGAAAAATGAAAAATTACATAGCGTTCTTGAAAAAATTTAAATGGCTTATCGTCTTCGCAGTACCATTAATTGTATTTGGTCTATCATTAAGTCTAAAAAATATTGAAATAGACGGAAGTTATCGTATTTGGTTTGGGAAAGACTCTAAGACTTTAAAAGATTATGATAACTTTCGTAAGACCTTTGGAAATGATGATGGTGTTATTATTGCTTTTAAAGATGATAATGGAATTTTTACTCAAAAGGCACTCTCTACTATTAAAAGGATTACCTATGAGTTGTGGAAAACTAAGTATATTGCTAGGGTAGATTCGTTAACCAACTATCAATATGTTCACTCTAATCCTGATGATGAAGAGGATATTATTGTTGAGGATTTTATTAAAGATATAGATAAGGCAGATGACTCATATCTCTTTAATAGAAAAGCGATTGCTTTAGATGACCCACTTTTGGTAAATTCACTTATCTCTTCTGATGGTACAACCACTATGATTTCAGCTCGTTTAACTCCTAAAGTAAATGACAAATCAGATAAAAGTTTAGAGATTATGGCACTGCTAGATAAAATTTTAGCACCTGAAGCAGAGCGTACAGGTTATAAGTTTTGGGTCAATGGTGGACCAGCTCTTAACAAAGCGTTTGTAGTGATTGGAACAGGAGATGCGATGACCTTTACACCATTGGTTTTAGTAGCTTCTATTATCTTATTGTTGTTGCTGTTTCGTCGTGTCTCTGGAGCGTTGATTCCTATTGGGGTGGTGGTCTTTACCTTTTTAACCGTTTTGGCTGTGCAGGTACTACTTGGCTATAAGCTCAATAACTTTACAGCAAATTTACCTGTCTTTGTGGTTGCTATTGGAATTGCCGATGCTGTGCATATCTATAGTGTTTGGTTACTCTATAGACAAGAGGGATTAGATAATGATGAGGCAGTCTTTAGAAGTATGCAGAAAAACATGTTGCCTATCTTCTTAACCTCACTTACTACAGCTATTGGTTTTGCAACGTTAACTATTTCAGAGGTTGTTCCTGTCTTTACTTTAGGAATTGCAACGGCTTCAGGGGCTGTTTTGGCGTTTATTATCTCTATTGTTTGGATGCCATCTGTTCTGCTTTTACTTAAAAAACCTATTAAAGCAAAAGTCTTAGAGAAGGTAAAAGCTAAAAAGCCATTGGGTTATGGAGCGTTTATTCTTAGAAATAATAAGAAAATTATCTATATTACCTCTTTTATATTTCTTCTTTTAGGGTTAGGAATTACCCAAGTAAGAGTAGACTCAAATACCATTCGCTACTTTGACAAAGATGTTCCTATTCGTCAGAGTGCTGAGTTTATTATGAACAATCTCACAGGACCTATGAGTTATGAGATTGTAGTCGATTCAGGGGTAAAAGATGGAATTAAAAGTCCAAAATTTATGAAAACTGTTGAACGTTTCTATAGAGAGTTTCAAACCGACTTTTCAGATGTGCGACACCTCTCTTCGCTTATGGATATAGTAAAACGTTTTAACAAAGTGGTAGATGGAAAAGATGAAATTCCAAATAGTCAAAATTTGATTGCACAGTATCTTCTACTCTATTCACTCTCACTTCCACAAGGAATGGAGATAAATGATAAAATGGATATTAATGAGCAAAAGCTTCGTATCTCTGGGCAGATGAATATTGTTGATACCTCTAAAGATTTAGAGATGATTCATTACATTGAAGAGTGGTGGAAAAAGACAGAGTATAGTGCAACTGTTCAAGGACAGACTTATATGTTTGCACACATGCAAAAAGATGTGACAAATACACTTATCTACTCGCTCTCTTTGGCATTGGTTTTAGTAACGGTTGTAATGTTCTTAATCTTTAGACGGCTTAAGATGTTATGGGTCTTTATCTTGCCAAATATTCTACCTGTTATTTTGGTTGTAGGTCTTATGGGTTGGATAGGTATTAGCATTGACATCGGAGTAGCCATTGCAGGAGCAATTATTATTGGGGTGGCAGTTGACGATACCATTCACTTTTTGGTCAAATATTTTGATGCACGAAAGCGTGGACTTGGTATGGAAGAGACATTTGATGAGGTATTGCGTTATGCAGGGAAAGCGATTCTATTTACGACAATTATCTTAACGGTTTCATTTTCATTATTTGCCTTTTCTGACTTTTCGCCAAATCAAAACTTTGGGATTGTAACAGCGTTTGCATTGGCTATTGCATTGGTGGTTGATGTGCTTCTTTTACCTGCTCTTTTGAGTTTGGTTGATGGGGAGTGAAATAGATTTTAATGATAATTAAATTAAAGTAGCCTATAATTATGAAACAAAACATAATGAAAGGTTACATAATGTTCTATAATCGAAAAAGTGAGCTAAAAATATTAGAGCAAGAGTATCAAAAGCTAGGTTCTGCATTTACGGTAATTTGGTTCTAGGGGACAGGTGAACGTAATCGTACGATTACGTTCACCTGACACCTCTTTTTGTGGTGGTTTCTAAAGAGGATTTTCTTGGAGATTTTAGAGCATAAGCATATAGAGAAATAGTTTTCAAAAATTGTAAGAAGTGGAGATATAATTACTGGGGTGTAAAATTTAATGCCATTGAATTAAGTATAAAATAGTTCGGGTGTAAACACGCCGATTCCGAAAAATAAGCATTGAATATACGGAACTGACGGCTTCAGCCTCATTAATTCATTGGCATTGGTGTAAAGTTGGGGTGTAAAGTTTTTTGACTTTTTTATGGATTTGGAGTAGTTTAACGTAAAAAGTTTAAAAATGTTAATAATATTTCGGATTGTAATGTTTTCCATTATAAATGAAAAATAACATAAGTAAAAAATTATCTAAATTTATACTTAATGTGTTATGATTGATGACTTAAAAAAAGGGAAAACAAATGGGACAAT
>JALUKJ010000347.1 GCA_027056615.1 Campylobacteraceae bacterium
ATTATCTACTAGAAGGAGAAAGAGATGACACACAAAAAGTTATTAGTTACTAGAACCCTATCAATATTATTACTAGCTTCAAGCCTATCTGCCCATGGAGGTTGTGTTGGTGATGCATGTTATGTGAGTTTAAAGAATTTAAAACCTACAAAAAAAATTCAAGAGAAAAGTGAGTTTAAACATCATACTTCTGTAGAAGAAAAAGTTGAAGATAGTAGTTTTGATATTATTGTAGATGGAAAAGTAACTATTGTATTCTCATCTTATGTTATGACAGAAAAAGAGAAAATAGCTTATGCTAAAGAGCAAAAAGCAATAGCACTTAATAAAAAAGCAAATAGAGAGGCAAACAAAGAGTTGCAAAGAATAATTCAACCAATAGAAAACATTGAAGATAAGCTTTTAAATAAAAATTTACCAATATCTGAATATTTTTGTGATAATGACAAAAAACCAGTTCGGGTAAAAAATTCTAATTTATATGAGTGTGTATAACCTCTCACTTTAATTAGGATAGATAATTTTATTATAGAAAAGAGTTTAACTCTTTTCTATATATCTTGTTCTACTACAGCCTTAAATTGACCAAAATAAATCTCTCTAAGTTTTTCTAAACTTATTTCGATATCATTAATCTTAACAATATCTCCTGTCACTTTACCAATAATATCAGTAGAGAGTCCAATCTCTTTTGCCATGCTTAAAACTGCTTCAAGATTCTCTTTTGAGCTTACCTCTAAAATAGCTCTGCTTTGAGATTCCTCGAAAATATATCGTTTGTCATCAAGTCTAACTCCTGCAACCACACCACGACCTGAAACAGCTGACATTTTTGCTAAGGTAATGGCAATACCACCTGAACTTAAATCTTTTGCAGATGCAAGAAGAGACTCTTTATTGGCATCAATAACCAATTTCCAAAGTGCTAACTCTTTTTTATAATCAATATCGGCTAAGCTTCCTGCTGTTTCATTAAAAAGTTCTTTAAGATAGAGAGAACCACCAAATTGACCTGTAGTGTCACCTACTAAGATAAGATGGTTTTCCTCTTCTTGAAAACAAGATGGAAGTACTTTTTCTTGGTCTTCATTGAGTCCAACCATAGCAATAGCAGGAGTAGGGAAGACAGATATACCATTAGTTTCATTATACAAAGAGACATTTCCTGAAACAACAGGAGTATTTAGCTCTAAACACGCCTCTTTAATTCCCTCACACGCTTCGGCAAATTGCCACATTACTTCTGGGTTCTCTGGGTTACCAAAGTTTAGACAGTCGGTAATAGATAGAGGTCTAGCACCTGACATTGCAACATTTCGACCAGATTCAACAACAGCTAAAGCTCCCCCCTTTTTAGGGTCAATATAGCAGTATCTAGGGTTACAATCTGATGACATTGCTAAAGCTTTTCCAGTCTCTTTAACTCTAATACATGAAGCATCTAGGCTTCCAGGGGCTTTTGTAGTATTGGTTTGTACCATAGAGTCATATTGGTCATAAATCCATGCTTTGTCCACCACTTCCATAGAAGAGATAAGTTTTTCAAATGCTTCTTGATTGTCGACCTTCTCATATGAATCAATAGATTTTTTAGAAACTTCATCAAGATAAGTTGGACGAGCTGTTGGACGGTTTAAAATAGGAGCCTCTTCGCTTACAGGAGCAATAGGCATATCACAAACCTTTTCACCATGCCAAGTTAGCTCCATTCGTCCTGTATCGGTCACTTCCCCAATAACAGCTACATCTAAATCCCACTTTTCAAAGATGTCAATAACCTCCTGCTCTTTTCCTTTTTTTACACAAACTAACATACGCTCTTGAGACTCAGAGAGCATAAAGTCGTAAGGGGTCATTCCCTCTTCACGAGCAGGGACAAGGTCAAGGTGCATAACCATTCCAGAGCCTGATTTTCCTGCCATCTCAAAGGCTGATGAGGTTAATCCTGCAGCACCCATATCTTGAATACCAATAACCACATCTTTAGTTTTAAATAGCTCCAAACACGCCTCTAAAAGAAGTTTTTCAATAAATGGGTCACCAACTTGAACCGTAGGACGAAGTGATTTTGACTCCTCTGTAAAGCTGTCTGAACTCATAACAGCTCCACCTAGACCATCTCGTCCTGTTTTTGAACCTACGTACATTACGGTATTTCCAATTCCTTCTGCAATTCCTAAGAAAATTTCATCTGCTTTACAAAGACCAAGTGCAAAGGCATTAACTAAAATATTTCCATTATAAGACTCATCGAAGCTACACTCACCACCAATGGTAGGAACACCCATACAGTTACCATAGCCACCAATACCTTCTGTAACACCTTTAACTAAGTGTCTTTGGTATTTAGAAGTATTATCTTTATTGGTAATATTACCAAAACGTAAAGCATTGAGGTTTGCTACAGGTCTAGCCCCCATAGTAAAGACATCTCTTAAGATTCCACCCACACCAGTAGCTGCACCTTGGTAAGGCTCAATAAAGCTTGGGTGGTTATGTGACTCCATTTTAAAAACAGCAGCCATACCCCCACCAATATCTATAACACCTGCATTTTCACCAGGTCCTTGAATAACCCACGGAGCTTTAGTTGGAAAACCGTTAAGGTACTTTTTACTTGATTTATAAGAACAGTGTTCTGACCACATGGCTGAAAATATTCCAAGTTCTACAATGTTTGGGTGTCTTCCGTCTAAAATCTCTAAAATATGGCTATACTCTTGGGTTGAAAGTTTATGATTTTTCAGTATTTCATCTAAGTTTTCTAATGGTTTTGACATTTTGTAAGTTTCCTATATATAAGGGGGATTTTTGCTGCGTTATTTTAGTGAAAAAGTGCTAAGATGGCGATGAAAAAATTATATTAGAATAAGGAATAAGATGCCAAGTAGTCAAAAAATAGAAGAGATTTTAACATGTATTAAAGAGTGTTCTCCAGGACAAGATGAGTTTTATCAAGCAACACAAGAGGTCTTGTATACTTTAAAACCATTACTTGATGTTGATAGAAAATATATTGAATACAATATTTTAGAGAGAATAGTGATACCTGAACGCACTATTATCTTTCGCGTAAATTGGGTGGATGATGCAGGAAAAATTCAAACAAACTTGGGGTATAGAGTACAGTTTAACTCTGCTATTGGTCCATATAAAGGTGGGCTTCGTTTTCATCCAACAGTAACACTTGGGACTATGAAATTTTTGGGTTTTGAACAAATTTTCAAAAATTCATTAACTGGATTACAGATAGGTGGAGCAAAAGGGGGGTCTAATTTTAATCCAAAAGGAAAATCAGACAATGAAATTATGCGATTTTGCCAAGCCTTTATGTCAGAACTCTATAAACATATTGGTAAACACAAAGATGTACCTGCAGGAGATATTGGAGTAGGGGCTAGAGAGATTGGTTACCTTTTTGGTCAATATAAAAAATTAACAGGTGACTTTGAAGGAGTTCTAACAGGAAAAGGTTTAAATTGGGGTGGTTCAAAAGCTAGAAAACAGGCAACAGGGTATGGTTCTGTCTATTTTGCAGAAAATTTTTTAAATAAATATGGAAAAAATTTAAAAGGTAAAAGATGTACTGTTTCAGGTTCTGGAAATGTGGCTATCTATACTATTGAAAAACTATATTCTATGGGAGCTATTCCTATCTCTTGTTCCGATAGTAAGGGGACTATTTATCAACAAGATGGTATTGATTTAAAGGCACTAAAAGTTATAAAAGAGATACATCATAAATCTCTTAAAGAGTATGCAACAGTTGATTGTAAATGTGAGTATATTCCTGTAAGCAAATACCCAGAGGGTGGTCATGCTGTTTGGCATATTCCTTGTGATATTGCTTTTCCTTCTGCTACGCAAAATGAGTTAACATTAGTAGATGCTAAAAAACTTAAAGAGAATGGTTGCATCTTGGTTAATGAGGGTGCAAATATGCCTACAACACCTGAAGCGTTAGAGTTTATTAAAGAGAATGGAATTCTTTTTTCTCCTGGAAAAGCTGCCAATGCAGGTGGTGTGGCTACTTCACAACTAGAGATGAGTCAAAATGCAAGTATGGCACAGTGGTCATTTGAAGAGGTAGATATTAAGCTTCGTACTATTATGCAAAATATTTTTAAAACAGCTTATGATACTTCTATTGAGTTTGATTGTGAAGGTGATTTAGTTACTGGAGCTAATATTGCAGGTTTTAGAAAAGTAGCCGATTCAATGATAGACCAAGGTTCGATTTAGGATTTTTTCCTAAATCAAATATTTCCCAATTTATAATATGTTAGTAATATTCTTTATTATTATCTTTGGATTGATAGAGTTCCATTAAGTTAAAAAGGTTTATAATAGTTTCTAAAATTTATATTATTAGGAAATAAAGATGTATAAAAATATAATATTAGTTATGCTTTTGATACTATTAACTTCTTGTAGTCAAACAGAAGTTAAAATTAAAAAAGAGGTTAAAGTTAAAACAGCAGGTGAACACAATAAAACAACTGCTCTAACTGCAATTCATTTAGACAATACAACATCAGAAGATTTTGTACCAAGACATATCCGCCTCTCACATATAGAGGTTGTACCACATTAAGAAAAGTATGCTACACTTTTAACAGCTCAAAAGGATTTTTTGACGCTGTTCTACTCTAGGGATAGACCCACAAAGAGTAAATTTAATTTCGCTAAGGAGCTTAGTGATGAAGTATGATTACCTCATTTTTATAGGCAGATTTCAGCCATTTCATTTAGGACACGAGAGTGTCATTCGCAAAGCATTGCAATTATCAGACAAAGTTATTGTTTTAATAGGTTCAGTATATCAGCCAAGAACTGTTCGTAATCCTTGGGATTTCAATGAACGAGAAGCATTTATGCGTTCTGTCTTTTCAGAAGAAGAGAACCGACAAATTTTAGCCTTTCCTCTGCTTGATTATACCTACAATAACCAGTTATGGATAAAGTCAGTTCAGCAGTTAGTAGCAGGTGTGGTTCACAACAAAATTGCCTCTAAACCCAAAATTGGACTTATAGGTCATCAAAAAGATAGCACATCAGATTACTTAACCCAGTTTCCACAATGGGAAAGAGAAGAGGTTGAGAACTACAAAAATATCTCTTCAACAGAGATACGAGAACACTACTTTGACAATCAAGAGTTTTCAAATTCACTGAATAGTAATATATCAATTTTGCTAGAAAAGTTTAAAACCATTAAAGCTTACGAGCAAGTAGCCAATGAGTTTCATTTTATTAAAAAATATAAATCTACATGGGATAATACCCCCTACACCCCAATGTTCATAACCGTAGATGCAGTAGTAGTTCAAAGTGGGCATATTCTTTTAATAGAGAGAAAAGCCCAACCAGGGCGAGGATTAATGGCTCTTCCAGGTGGTTTTTTAGATGCCAATGAAACGCTTAAATCAGCTGTCATAAGAGAGCTAAGAGAAGAGACACGCATAAAAGTACCAGCCCCTGTTTTAGCAGGAAGCATAACCAAAACCCAAGTGTTTGATGACCCCTATCGGTCAGCAAGAGGACGAACAGTAACTCATGCTTATCTCATAGAGTTAAAAGGCGACAAACTACCAAAAGTAAAAGGTGGTGACGACGCAAGTAAAGCCTTTTGGGTTCCTTTTGCAGAGGTAAAACCTGAATTGATGTTTGAAGACCATTTTCATATTGTTCAGGCTATGGTGGGGTAATATGTTTGAACTCTATTTTTTTATTGGAGCTATTTTAGTCCTAAATATCTATGTCAATGTCATGATAATAAAAGATGATACTTTCTTTTTAGATGAAGAGAAACCATCATACATCAGAAATATTTGGCTCATTCCCATCATTGGAGCAGGGTTAGGACTCTATAGACTTCATGCAAACAGAACATTTTACATAGGCATAATGTTTACCTATTTTCTTTTGAAATTTGGACTCTATTATCTTATGTTTGGGTTGTTTTAGGTTCGGGTGTAAATATTAATACCCTTGAATTAACCGTAGGTGTGACCATGTCACACGCCAAATCTCGGTTTGAATTATATGGAAATTATAAATTTTAGTTCATGCCATATTTTGTTTTGACGTGTGACATGGTCACACCTACGAAATTTAAGCTTATTTCAAAGATTACATATACGGAACCGATGGCTTCAGCCTCGCTTTAATACATGGGCATTAATTGCCCCACACATTCAAAACCGAAAGACGGTAAAGAACAAACATTAAAACATACGAAGGATTTTCGATGAACTATAAAAACAACATTATTTTAAACACAGATAGCTACAAATCAAGCCACTATTTACAATACCCACCAAAGAGTGAGTACGTATCTTCTTACATAGAAGCACGAGGTGGAGAGTACGACAAAACCCTATTTTTTGGATTACAAGCATTCATAAAAGCGTACCTATTAACACCTTTTACCCAAGAGGACATAGACGAAGCCCAAGCCATTATGACAGCTCATGGTGTACCGTTTAACAAAGAGGGGTGGCAATACATTTTAGAGACCTACAACGGATACTTACCCTTAGAGATTTCAGCCGTTAAAGAGGGGTTGTTAGTTCCCTTAAAATCGCCATTGGTTCAAGTAGTCAACACTGACCCAAAAGTGCCTTGGTTGACCTCTTTCCTCGTCCCCAAACTCCAGTTTGGGGATGCCTATTGGAGAAACAATAACAAAACAGAGCTATTGTAACTCCGATATTGGGCAATGAAGTAGGGGCTTTGTTGTTAGTCTCTTATTCAAAGATATTCAAAACCTCAATATCAAAACTCTTAAAATCTTTCACATTTCTCGTAACAAGTGTTAACCCATTAACCATAGCAGTAGAAGCAATAAGATTATCAGGAAGTTTAATTTTTTTGATTTTTCTGTTCTCAACAGCTTGATTTGAAATAGCTTGATTTACATCTAAAATTTGAAATTGAGAGAGAAGCACTTTTACCTCCTCTTCTTGCTCTTTGGAAAAAGGAAAAGAGAGAACCTCAACATAAGTGATTTGTGAAATAGCAACTTGTTGATAGTTCTGACTTAGAAATTGTGTAGCAATAGATTCATTGTTAAGATGATAGATAATAATATTTGAATCGACTAAATATTTCACTATCTATCCCATTCACTACGAATCTGATTTTGCCATGCAATAGGGTCAATATGTTGTGAAGATAAAAGCCCTGCTGTTTGAGAGAAAATATCTTGTTTTTTTTCTTTTTTAGGAGAGCTATCAAAGTTTAATCTAATTTTGTTTTTAGGTAAGTTCTCCAAAAAAAACATAACTTTGTCAAAAATGTCATTGCTAACATCTAACTGTATTCGTTGTGTTGTCATGGTGGGATTCCTTTTGTTTAATTGGTTTTATTATAGCATAAATTGCTAATCACTTTAGCTCGTTTGTATAATCAAACTCTTAGGTTATTACCAATAACATTCACATACCCCAAATTCCCATCCAAAAAAAGAGACAACTCAATAAAGTCATCTTGAAACTCCTCCGATAATTTAATTTTCATCAGATTATTTTGAGGATACCAATTCTCTTTAGTTAGGCTTTTTGTCGTTTCGGTAGAAGTATTTTTAACAGAGATTTGTAAATTATATCTATCATGACATTTGTTGAAGTCTTGACAACCATGCCACTCAATAAGAAGAATATTATCAATAATCGAAACCTTATCTACATATAACCAATTGTTGACAAAAATCATTGGTCGAGGTTGGATATAGATTTTATCTTGATAAATAGCTCTTAGATG
>JALUKJ010000348.1 GCA_027056615.1 Campylobacteraceae bacterium
TAAAAGAGTGGGAAAAAGAGAATATTCCTGATACTGTTCGTAAAGAACGCTTGAAGTTTTTTAATAAGAATATCCAAAAACTGGAAATGGAGAAGTCGGCGTAGTGGGGGGTTTTCCACAGCCTAGTGTAGACCCCGTCTACACCGACAAAACCAAAATAGCATAAATTAAATATCTATTATTTCTAACACGGTGTAGTCAGGGACTACACCCTACAGTTATTTTTTTAATGCTTCAGCAATCAACTCTAATGGATTCTTAAAAATTGTCTCAACCTCTGCACTGTTCATAGCTTCACTTAATTGAACGCGACAAGCAGAACACTCTGCACTAACATAATGAGCTTTAGTCTCTTTTATCATAACGGCTTTTGGTTTTCCTGCCGCCTCAGCAAAATGAAACTTTTCCGTCTGCATAGTTACACCACCAAAACCACAACAACGGCTAGGGTCACTCATCTCTACCATTGGGTAGTTAGGAGCTAAAAGATTTCTTGGCTCTTGGTAGATACCTTGTACTTTTTTGGCATGACATGGGTCATGATATGTTACGGATTTATCAAACATTCCTTTTGTTTTTAAAAGCTCTTGAAGTTGGGTATGATTATCTAACCACTCTGTTGCCATATAAATCTTTTCAGATACTTTTTTAGCTCTAGCTTCCCACTCTGGCATATTGTGATTTTTAAAAAACACCTGCCAATCATGCTTGACCATAGCAGAACATGTTGCTTCTGGAATAAGCATAGCATCACACTCGTCCATAAAGCTCTCAAAGTACTCAATATTGGCTTTAGTCATACGCTCTACAGAGTCAACAGCACCTGTAAAGTAGGCAGGAGCTCCACAACAGAGTTGCTCTTTTGGTATAAATATGTCTATGTTTAGCTCTTTTAAAATCTCTACTAAACTCTCACCAATACCTAAGTAGTTGTAGTTAGCAAGACATCCTATAAAGAGTGCTACGCGTATATTTTTCTTCTTTTGTTTTGGAGCTAAAATCTCCTCTGGATATGAATTTAAAAATGAGACTTTTGACATAGAGGGAAGAAGTCGCCCTTTTTTTACCATTGGCATACTAAATCTAGCTTTTAATCCTCTTCCTTTTTTATCTTCGGCTAAGGCACAAGTTTTAAACATAAAGCCAAACTTCATAACTATATCCATTACTTTTCTATGCTCTAAAAGATAAAAGATAATCTTCTTAAACCATGCAATACCAAATTTATCGGCAATATCAGCACGAACCTCCTCTATGACCATGTCTGTAGGTAGAGAGTTAGGACAGACCTCTGTACATGCAGTACACAAAAAACAGCTCTCAAAAATATCTTTAGCTGTTTTGTCAAGCTCTAAGTTTCCTTGTTGGTACTGTCCAAGTAGGTCAATAAATCCTCTTGGAGAAGTTACTTCATCTGCATTTACTTGGTGAATGGTGCAGACTGGAATACACTTTCCACATTTGACACACTCATCAGATGTTGCTTTAAAGTTAAAAATATCTTCTATTTTTTTCATGAATATCTTTTTGTTTTAATTTTTTTAACTCGTTCCTACCGTCTCGGCAATGCCAATGAATTAAGGAATAAATATTTAAAAACTGTAGGTTCGATTTTATCGAACGGATTGTTTTATGGGCTTCAATTTTTTGTTCGATAAAATCGAACCTACAGGATTTGGACTTAATTCATTGGCATTGCCTATACGGTGGGAACAAGCAAACTTCTAATCTTCTCGATGTCTATCAAGCCAGACCATAATACCCTTTTGGGCATGAAGTCGGTTTTCAGCTTCTAAAAAAATCTCATTGGCATGTTTTTCAAATACCTCTTCACTTACCTCATATCCACGATAAGCAGGAAGACAGTGTAAGAAAATAGAATCTTTTTGTGTTAAAGACATTAATTTAGAATCTACAATAAATCCTTCAAAAGCTTTTAAACGCTCCTCTTTTTCATCCTCTTGCCCCATAGAGACCCAAGTATCTGTAGTAACAACATTTGCTCCTTTAACAGCCTCTTTAGGGTCGTATCCAAAACTAATGTTTGCACCTGATTCTTTAGCAAAGTTAAGTGCCTCTTGGACTATTTGTGGGTCACACTCATACCCTTTTGGAGTAGCTACTCTTAACTCAAAACCAAGTTTAGCAGATAACATAAGCCAAGAGTGAGTCATATTGTTTCCATCACCTACATAAGCAACTACAGGTTTTTCTATACCACACTCTAACATAGTTAAGTAGTCAGTCATAAGTTGCACAGGGTGGTAAGAGTCTGTAAGTCCATTGACTACTGGCACTTTTGAATATTTTGCAAACTCTTCAATATTACTCTGTTCAAAAGTACGAATCATAACCATATCAACCATACGAGAGATAACTCGTGCTGTATCTTTCATGGGTTCTCCACGTCCTAGTTGAATATCATTTGAAGATAAAAATAGACCAATTCCCCCAAGTTGATAGATACCTGTTTCAAAACTAACACGAGTTCTTGTTGAGCTTTTTTCAAAAATCATACCAAGTGTCTGTTTCTCCATATATGGTACAAAATTTTTAGATTTAGTTTGGGCTTTAATCTGTTGTGCTAGGGTAATCATCTCTAAGATTTCATTTTTTGTAAAATCTTTTAGTGTTAAAAAGTGTCTCATTGGGAGTTCCTCGTACCTTAAAGTAAGGAAACCATTTTACCATAACTTATTTAAAATCGAATAGAAGGTTATAGGTCTGTTCACCTTTTTTTTGTTTAAACTCAAAGGGGGTTGAGTCAAAAGAGATAGTATCTTTTTTGATAATCGCACAAGATAAGGTATTTCCATATATGGCTGAAGTATCAATACAGATTCTGTTTTTATATTGCCGTATATTTGGTTGAGATAGATGACCAAAAATATGGTAGTGTTGATTCCCTTTTGCCTCTTTGTGTATATAGGGAATAAGCTCATCTAAAGGCATTGTAGGATTTTTAGAGCGTGAGATACATTTAACCATTTTTTTATGAGAAGTGCTATCTTCTTTTGCAAGATACTGCTCTGGACATGGTGCATGAGTTAAGGTAACAGAAAAATTATCCTTATAGATATATTTATACCATATTGAACACTCTTTATAGAGTTCTAAAAAAAGCTTTTTAAGCTTAGGCTCTTTTTCTAGTAAAGCTACAGTATTGTAGTATTTCTCTTTATTTCTAATACTTCTAGGGGTAATGACTAAAGTAGGGTCATTAGTAATATAACGATAAACCATCTCTTCATGATTGCCTCTTACTAAGTAAAAACGTTCTCTATCTTGATTTAGGTGTTTGTAGTTGTTGTAGATAAACTCAATAGTCTGGGTTAGCTTTTCATCTGAAGCTTTATCTATAAAATCTCCTAAAAGTACAATAGACTTATATCTATTTTCAGGAGTAATTTGAAGAAGATTATTCTTATTGGTTGAAAAACCCTGTCTCTTAAGTAAGGTTTTTAACTCATCAATACAACCATGTACATCGCCAATGACGATGTACTCATAATTTGAAGGAAGTATCATCTACTACTTAATGTTAATGTCTCGTCTAGCAGCATTGAGTTCAATAATAAACCCACCAGTAGCATCAATGAGTGACATCATTCCTAAGATTAAAAAAGTAGCATTTTGAGCCCAATCAACCATAAAAAATAGAACAACAAAGATAATTGCTACCATAAAACTTAAAAGTGTCTCAGACGCACCAAAACTATTAGCTGTTGCAGCTTTTGCAATCTCAATAAAGAGAGCAAATGAACCGATAATTAAAAAAAGCTCTTTTACTCTTATAACAAAGTCTTGATTTTGACTAATATGATGAATAAGTACAGGTGTGTTAAGTGTAATATCTTGTAGAGGTCCAATATGGTGAGCATGACCCATACTCATAAGTACATAAGCTAGAAGAATCCATGTAAAAGTTGATATTCCTGTAATGAAAAACATTGTTGTAGTTCCTTTTTTTATTAATTTATTTTTATTAATCGGCAGAAGTAGCAGCATTGCGTGACATATACTCTGCGTTCATTACTTTATTCATTGGTTGTTGAACATCAGATGGATAAAGTACAAATTTTGAATTACTTGAAGCAGAAAGCTGTTTCATCGAATCAATATAGGCTGTAGATGTTAAAAAATGCATAATCTTTTCATCTGAAAGTGTTGGCATTAGCTCTTTTAACTCTTTAATAACTTTTTGTGTTGCTTCAGCTCTTTTTTCAATAAGAACTTTTTCACTATCGGCATGAAGTTCATGAACTTTATGTTCTCCTTCAGCTTTAAGAATAGAGGCTCTTTTCTCTTTTTCTGCAACAATCTCTTTCTCCATAGCACTTTTAATAGATGGTGGAGGAGTAATATTCTCAAACTTAACAAGAACCACTTCTAATCCCCATCTTGCACAATCCTTTTGCATATGTGCTTTAATATCTTTAGAGATTTGGTCTTGTTGTTTTTGAATATCTGAAAAGTTCATCTGTCCAAGTTTACTTAATGTACTACTCATAACTAAACTTGTAACAGAAGCTTCAAAATCATCTACTTCCATAATAGCTTTAACTGCATCTTTTATCTTAACAGATGCAATCATATCAACTACAATATTAATGTTATCTTGGGTAATAATCTCTTGTGCTGGGGGGTCAATGGTTAGCTCTTTTAGGCTTACCTTTTTAACGATAACATCTCTCCATGGCATAACATGATTAAGACCTTCATATATGACCCTATCGGCACCTAAACGGTTGTCGATAACCCACGCTTCTTGAGAGTCTACCACTACAATAGGCATAAATGTATCAAATCCTATTGTATAGTAGATAACAACTAAAATAGCAATAATTGAAAAGATGGCAATAAGCCACCAATAGACAGGTTCCATAATATTTTCTCCTTTTTTAGTTTATATTTTAAGAATCATAAAAAACAATATAAATATTGATAAATATTATTTTCTAATTCCATAAGCCAAATATATATTATATTTTGATTATTATTATAGCCAATAAATAGATTAGACGCTATAGTAAAATTGAAAAAATCTGAATTAAAAGCTAACTTAGCCAAATTTATGTTAAAATAGTTCTATAAAATATAAATTTTAAGTGAAAAAGGAACGGTTTGTTCAATAATCAAACAGAGGATAAGACTGACTTCTGTGAAGAATATAAGTCTCAAATATTAAATAATGTTACCCAAGAGAAGAGTTCCTCTTTAGGAACAGTATTGAAATTTTTAACTATTTTACTATTATTAGCAGTAATTGTTGCACTATCTATTTATGGATATAACTATTTTATCAATAAAAACAGCAAGGAAGTATCTGCTCAAACACCTCCTATGTCAATTCAAATCTCAGATGAAGATTTAAAGGTAATTGATGAGAGTGCAGAAGAAGAAACCATTGAGGTTAAAGAACCTATTAAAGAAGAGACAAATTTACCTCCTGTACCTGTTGTAGTTAAAGAGAGTTCTGTATCTAAAGAACCTGTTACTCTTTCTGATATTGATAAACTTGCCAATGATGTTAAAATTGTTCTTGCTAATAAAGAAGAAAAATCTGTAGTAAAAGAAAAAAATATAACACAAGAAGAGCATTTAAAAGTTCCTGTGCCTAATACACCTGAAGCTAAATATTTAGAAGATTTAGCCGACCTATCGAAAGAGCTAGATAAAGAGAAAAAAAATCAGTAAAACCCAAAAGGTTTTACTTGTTTAGTAGTTGGGCTACCTCTTTAGCATGATAGCTAATAATAATATCAGCTCCTGCACGTTTAAAGCCAATCATTGTCTCCATCATTACTCTTTCATAGTCAATTACTCCTGCTTTTCCTGCCATCTTTAACATACTATACTCTCCACTTACATTATATATAGCAAGAGGCAAAGAGGAGTTCTCTTTCATATCACGTACAATATCAAGATAAGCAAGAGCTGGTTTAACCATTAAAATATCAGCACCTTCAGCTTCATCTGCTAAACTCTCTAAGATTGCCTCTTTTCGATTTGCAGGGTTCATCTGGTAGCTTCTTCTGTCTCCAAAGCTAGGAGCAGACTCTGCTACATCTCTAAATGGTCCATAGTAGGCAGAGGCAAATTTTGTAGAGTAGGACATAATAGGTAAATGGCTAAATCCACCTGCATCAAGTCCCTCTCTAATAGCTGTTATCATTCCATCCATCATTCCACTTGGAGCTATCATATCTGCCCCTGCTTTTGCATGAACCAAGGCTTGTTTTGCAAGGTTTCCAAGGGTAATGTCGTTATCTACTGTCTCTAAAACAGGGTCAAGTACCCCACAGTGTCCATGGTCTGTATATTCACAAAAGCAGAGGTCAGTTACCACAAACATATCAGGGTGTGCCTCTTTAATAGCACGAATGCTTGAAGCAATAATCCCATGGTCACACATGGCATCACTTCCAACAGAGTCTTTTACATCTGGAATACCAAAGAGAAGAATAGAGTAAATCCCTAAAGATTTAAGAACTTCACACTCTTTAATAATCTCATCAACACTCATCTGAAAAACACCTGGCATCGAGCCAACTTCATTTTTAATTCCCTCACCACTTCGTATAAAGAGTGGATAGATAAAATCATTAACACTCAAATGAGTCTCTTGTAAAAGGTCACGCAGTACTGGGTTGAGTCTTTTTCTTCTAAAACGTGCAAACATATTATTTCCCTTAAGTTAAATTTGTTTAATTTTATCATAAACTGATATAATTTTGACCATGAGACAGATTGATATTTCAAAAGTTGCAAAACTTCCTACACATTATGGCACATTTAACATTCAAGCCTTTAAAGAGGCAGATAAAGAGCATTTGGTTATATTTACCAATGAGTTAAGTGAAAATCCTATTGTTCGTGTTCACTCCGAGTGTCTAACAGGTGATGCACTAGGTTCTAAAAAATGCGATTGTGGAGAGCAACTAGCTTTTGCACAAAAATTAATAGCCCAACAAAATGGTATGATAATATATCTACGTCAAGAGGGTAGAAACATTGGACTTTTAGGTAAAGTAAATGCGTATGCTTTGCAAGATAAAGGCTTTGATACAGTAGAAGCCAATCATCAGTTGGGTTTTCGTGCCGATGAACGTAGTTATGAGATGGTTGAGTATATTTTAGATTATTTTGGTATAAAAAAGATACAACTATTAACCAATAATCCTACTAAGATAGAGTCACTAAAAAATATAGAAATTACAAAAAGAATACCCATTATTATGGATTCTAATCCTTATAATAAAGACTATTTACAAGTTAAAAAAGAGCAGATGGGACATTTGTTATAATAATTTATTTTTTATGTTAAAATCGATTAACCAACCCATAATCGTATCTTGAGCCTCTACTTCATGCTGATGAGACAGGAGTAAATATAGGAGGAAAAAGAAATTGGCTACATTGTGCTTCAAATGAGAAATATACCTATTACACAGTAGATGAGAAAAGAGGACAAGAGGCAATGCATAAAATAGAGGGTCGAGTCACAAATATAAAGTTATTTATGACTCTTCTCTTTTAGAACCCTAAAATCTAATTAAATCTACACATCTCTTAACTCTTCTATCTCATCAACACTAAGCCCTGTTTTCAAAGCAATTGTTTCTGAGTCCAATACATCTAAAAGCTAAAGGGTCAGACCTAGGCTGTCGAAAAACCCAAAAATAAGCCAATTATTTATTCCTCAAAAGTAGATACAAAAAAAATAAAAAATAAAAAATAACAGATATTTTATGCTA